>JAPUIH010000240.1 GCA_027297205.1 SAR324 cluster bacterium
CCCCGCCGGCCAGACCTTGCTTCCACTGGCTATTCAAATAGGCCAACACCTTGCCACGGCGCATCAGCAACGCGCCCAGATTGAAGGGCATCTCCACCAGAAAGAGCAGCCAGGCGATGTAGCCCGCCGCGCTGCCCGCGGCGCGCACCCCCAACCCATCCACGGTGGTGTAGGAGGCGATGAACATTCCCGTGCCCAGGGCGAAGCCCAAGGCAGGCAGATCTTTCCTGCGCGGCAACCCCCCGCCGAAGGTGAGGCTGATCACCCCCAGGCAGATCACCCCCACCCCCGCGGCCTGCCCGGCGCCCAACACCTCCCCGGCCAGCAATGATGACAGCACGGCGATCAGCAGCGGCGCGGTACCGCGGGCCAGCGGATAGACCTGACTCAAGTCCCCCACCCGGTAAGCCCGCAGCAGGATCACCTTATAGCCGGTGTGCAGGAGCATGGAGAGGCAGATGAAACCCCAACTGCCATACAGGGGAGGGGTGACGAAAGGGATCGCGCACAGGGCGATCAGGCTGCTGCTTCCGAAGACCAGCACCATGGTCAGCAGCGGGTCGCTCCCGGTCTTGACCAGCGTGTTCCAGCCGGCATGCATCAGCGCGGCCAGCAACACCAGCGCGGCTACCCCTAGCTCCAGCTGCATCAGGCAACCTTGTCAGAAGACAGGGACGGAGGGGCAAGGCGGGTTGTCCGCGTGGGGGCGGGCCGGGCCACGGGGGGCCCGCGGCCGCTGAAGAAGAGGCCACGGGAGCAGGCCCCGCGGGCAAGCGCCCAAGGCGTTGCGCGGAGGAAAGGCGCGCTGCCATCCCTCCCCGCCTTTTCCCCTGTCAGGCGTCGAAGTACAGGTAGAACTCATGGGGCGCCGGGCGGCTGTCCACTTCGGCGATCTCGTTCTCGATCTTGTAGTCGATCCAGTACTCGATCACGTCGGGGGTGAACACGCCGCCCTTGAGCAGGAAGGCATGGTTGTTTTGCAGTTCTTCCAGCGCCTCGCGCAGGGTGCCAGGCATTTTGGGCACCTTGGCCAGTTCTTCGGGCGGCAGTCCGTAGATGTCCTTGTCCAGCGGATCGCCCGGATCGATCTTGTTATCGATACCGTCGATGCCCGCCATCAGCATGGCCGCGAACGCCAGGTAGGCATTGCAGGTGGCATCAGGACAGCGGAACTCCAGCCGGCGCCCCTTGGGCGAGGACACGATGGGAATGCGTATCGCCGCGGAGCGGTTGCGGTTGGAGTAGGCCAGGTTGATGGGCGCCTCGAAGCCCGGCAACAGCCGCCGGTAGGAATTGGTGGATGGATTGGACAGCGCCGCGATGGCCCGGGCGTGCTTGAGCAATCCCCCGCAATAGTACAGCGCCATCTGGCTCAGGCCGGCGTACTTGTCCCCCGCGAACAGCGGCTCGCCGTCCTTCCACAAGGATTGATGGACGTGCATGCCGTTCCCGTTGTCGTTGAACATGGGCTTGGGCATGAAGGTGGCCATCTTACCGTGGCGGCGCGCGATGTTCTTGACGATGTACTTGTACCATTGCAGGTTGTCCGCGGTTTTCACCATCGTGTCGAACTTGAAGTCGATCTCGTGCTGGGCCGGGGCCACCTCGTGGTGGGAGGCTTCCACTTCCAGGCCCATCGATTCCAGGGTGAGCACGATCTCCGAGCGGATGTCCTGGATGGAGTCCACCGGGGCAACCGGGAAATAGCCCTGCTTGGGCCGAACCTTGTAGCCCATGTTGCCCGAGGGCTCGCCGGTGGTCCAGGGGGCCTCGTTGGAGTCGATGAAGTAATAGCCCGCGCCCGAGTGGGTGTCATGGCTCACGCTGTCGAATATGAAAAACTCCGCCTCCGGCCCGAAGTAGGCGGTATCGGCCAGGCCCGAGGAGCGGAGGTGGTTCATGGCCTTCTTGGCCACGTTGCGCGGATCGCGGCTGTAATCCTCGCCGGTGACCGGATCGCGGATATCACAGATCAGCGACAGGGTGACTTCCTCGAAGAAGGGATCGATCTTTGCGGTGGTGGGATCGGGCACCACGGTCATGTCGCTGTTTTCAATGCCCTGCCAGGCACGGATGCTCGAGCCGTCAAAAAACACGCCGTCGTCGAAGGTGCTCTCGCTGAGCTGACCGGCGGTGATCTGAAAATGCTGCCAGGCCCCGATGAAATCCATGAATTTCAAATCGACCATCTTGGCTTTTTTGTCCTTTGCCATATTTAGTACGTCGCTTGCCGACTTTAGCATTGCGTAAACCTCGCTTTCTCTAGGGGTGGTTGGGCTGGTCAAGGGCCGCGCCTGCCGGTGGCAGGGTTCCGTGGGCGGCCCGGCGGCGCGGAGTGCGGCCTAGATGGCCTCCTCGCCTTTTTCGCCTGTGCGAATGCGGATCACTTCGTCCAAGGACAGGATGAAAATCTTGCCGTCTCCGATTCTTCCCGTCTTGGCCGCGGAGATAATGGCTTCGACGGCTTTGTCCACGCTGTCGTCTGGAAGGATGATCTCTAGCTTGATTTTCGGCAGGAAGTCCACCACATATTCCGCGCCGCGGTAAAGCTCCGTGTGCCCTTTCTGCCTTCCGAATCCCTTCACTTCGCTGACGGTAATGCCCCGGATGCCGATGGAATCCAGACTCTCTTTCACCTCTTCCAGCTTGAACGGCTTGATGATGGCTTCTATTTTCTTCACTTTCATTCTCCAATGAACATAAAAGCGTGCCGGCGGACACCGCCCGCGGTCGGTGGACGTACTATTTCCAGAGGCTCCATTTACAGCCCAAGCCTGTTACAATCGGAACGGAACTCACGCGGGCGCAGTGCCTGAAGGAAGACTGCCCCGCCAACGGAGAACCCTCTCCGTTCGATCCCGGATGGGTGATGTCCCGGAGCTGTATACTCCTTCGGGTGTCCCTGAGATGTATTGAGAAAGCGATTGGAGCAAACCATTGTCCAGCCCCGTGCTTAACCAATATTCCATCTATTTGCAAGCTGAAAAGGGGATGGCGGAGACAAGCCGCGCCAGCTACCTCAAGGCCGCCAAAGACTGCATTGCCCTGCTCCGCGATCACCCCCGGGATTATTTCCTGGCCAATGACTGGGACTGG
Organism: SAR324 cluster bacterium; assembly: GCA_027297205.1. Classification (GTDB taxonomy): domain Bacteria; phylum SAR324; class SAR324; order SAR324; family JACQKK01; genus JAPUIH01. The sequence goes on from JAPUIH010000240.1 coordinate 3,097, forward strand.
CACGATGTGGACAAGCGCGCCCTTGAAATCTACCTGCTGCAACTGCGGGAGGTGAAGGGCTGGAAGCCGGCCTCGGTGCGTCACCAGGCCAGCGCCCTGCGCGCATTCTTCGCGTTTTTGCAAGCGCGGGGGCATATCGCGCGCAATCCGCTACGGTCATTTCATCCCTATTCCAGGGAAGAGGCGGGCCCTCTGCCGGAAGGGGAAGAGCAGGCGGTGCGGAAGCTCTTTTCGGGTGCGGCGGACAATCTGGACGGGGCGCGCCTGCTGGCGGTGCTGGAATTAATTTACGGCGGGGGACTGCGACCTTCCCTGGTCTATGGGATGAGCGGCCTGCAGGTGCTGAAACGCCTGGGGCTGGCGCGCATCACCGCCGGGGAGAGCAACCTGGACGTGCCGCTCTCGCAGGCTGGGCTGGAACGGCTGAGCAACTACCGGAAGATGCGCAGGGCCGTGGTGGGCGCCGGGGGGCGGAGTGCTTTCTGGGTTGACCGCCGGGGCAGGCCGGCCAGCCCGGCGCGCCTGGCCAGGGCGGTGGCACGGGCCATGGAAGCCGCGCAACTGAGCGGGGGAGGCCGGGTGCTGCGCCAGCTTTCCGCGCGCCATTTCCGGGAACGCGGCGGGGACATGCGCTCCCTCAAACAACTCTTGCGGGTGAAGCGGCTGGGAAACCTGGACCGCTACGGCAGCCCTGACTATCAGACCATCTCCGCCCAGTTCCGCCGCTACCATCCTCGCCAAATTGAAAGCTGAGCGCGCGAGCAACGGTAGGGCCGCGCCATGGCTTAGTTTCAAGGGGGCATCCGGCAATTAATTTGATTTGCGCCGGGCATGCGGGGCAATGATAATGCAGTTTTGCCGAGGACACGCCGCGTCCGCCACCTTGGAAAGGCCGTGCACATGCTTGCTTGCCAGCGCCATTTGTTTTCCCTGCCCGATACAGTGCATTATCTCAACTGCGCATACATGGGTCCCTTGCTGAAAACCACGGAAGCGGCCGGCATCGCGGGGCTGCGCCGCAAGAGCGTACCCACGGATATTGTACAGGAGGATTTCTTCGCACCCGTGGAGGAGCTGCGCAAGCTGGTGGGGCGGCTGGTCAACGCCTCGCCGGAGCGGGTGGCGATGATTCCCGCGGTCAGCTACGGGGTGGCCATCGCCGCCCATAACCTGCCCCTGCGGGCCGGGCAGAACATCGTCTCCCCCGGCGAGGAATTCCCCAGCAACGTGCGCGCCTGGCAGGAGCGGTGCGCGGAGGCGGGTGCGGAACTGCGCATGGTGCCCCGCCCCACGGACGTGCAGCATGCCGGCACAGTCTGGAACGAGGCGCTGCTGGAAGCCATCGACGATGATACGGCACTGGTCTCCCTGACCGCCGTGCACTGGACGGACGGTACGCGCTTTGACCTGGAGCGCATCGGCGCGCGCGCCCGGGAGGCCGGCGCGCTGTTCGTGGTGGACGGCACCCAGTCGGTGGGGGCGGCGCCGTTCGATTTCGAGGCCGTTCAGCCCGATTTGCTGATCTGTGCCGGCTACAAGTGGTGCCTGGGACCCTACCAGTCGGGCTTTGCGGTGCTGGGGGAGCGCCTGCTGGAGGGGCAGCCCTTTGAGATGACCTGGATCGGCAGGGTCGGCGCGGAGGATTTCGCCAATCTTGTCAACTACCAGGAGGGCTACCGCCCCGGCGCCCGGCGCTTCGACGTGGGGGAGCATTCCAATTTTGTCAACGTCCCCATGCTCAGCGAGGCGCTGCGGCAGATTCTGGAGTGGGGCGTGGAGAATATCCGGGACTATTGCGGCAATCTGGTGGGTGCGGTGCGCAAGGCCCTGCGGGGCAGCGAGTTCGCGCTGGCTGCTCCCGAGACGCAGATTCCACACATGTTCGGCATTCACGTGCCCGACCCGGGGCGGGTGCCACTGATCCTGGAGGAGCTGCGGCGCCGCGAGATTTACGTATCGCTGCGGGGCAGCTCGCTACGGGTTTCGCCCCATGTGTACAATACCGAAGACGACATGGTAGCTCTGGCCGGAGCATTGCTCGATACGGCGCGTTAGTGTGATGCGGCGGGAGGCCTGCGGCTCAGGCTGCGCACTCCGGCTCAGGCGGTGCCCGCCGCGTGCAGCTTCAGGGCGGTGTAGATGAATTCATTGATGGGGGTGGGCACTCCCAG
>JAPUIH010000241.1 GCA_027297205.1 SAR324 cluster bacterium
GCCGGGTGAGGGCGAAGCGGTAAGCGCCCGTGGCATCGAATATCGCGTCACGTTCCATCAAGCATGTCCCACCGGCTGGATTGGTCACCGGCTATGCAGGAGTCCCCGGGCGCACCAGCCACGGGCGCAAGGGCGCACCACGCGACAGGCGCAAAGGGGGCGGTCCGGCCTGGGATCAAAATAACAGGAGCAATTCGTTTCAGGAATGCCGCGCCCGGCGCGGGAGGGGTTCCGGCGCCGTGCGGGAGTTCCATTAAACCAGGGAACGCTGCTCCGGCTGCGGGGGCAGCCTGCGGGCGCGCAGCAAGGGCATCCTAAGCAGGGAGATCAGCTTGGATTCGAGTCTTTTGTGCAGGGGCATGCGTGACTGGGGCGCCTGCCCGTTCAGCATGGAGCCGAGCAGCCGTTCGCTATTGGGCTCGACGGCTCCACGGCGTGCGTACTTCTTGCTCTGCCGATTGTTGAGCAAGGCTTGGTATTCATGTGCCTCTGCCATATGAAACCTGATCTGGCTGTAGACCTTGAATATCTCGTACAGCGGCTCGGGGTCGATGTTCTGCCGTTCCAGCATGTGAAACAGCTCCCCGGTTTTGGCTTCGACTTCGGTGAGCGAATCCTCGAACCATAGGATGGTATCGAGGGCTCCCTTGACTGTTTGGTCCATCTCTTCCATATGCCCCTCGCTGGCTTTGGATGGGGTTTCCATCCACTGATTTCCCTGCCAATCCTTGAACGGCGAATTCCCTTTCGCCTTACGTGAGGCGGATCGGGAATACCTTACATGGAAGCAAATTGAGTGCCAATATTATTAAAAAAATTACCGATCTGGAGCGGCTCTCGCGCGGCGCGCCCCGGCGTGGCATGATAGATTCCGCCGGAAGCGGAAATTCCCCGCGATTAAGCTACGAGCCACGAGTTTCCATGGTTGATGACCTCAACGGCAAAGCGGTGGTGGATGGACGCACCATCCGCCAATTGCGTGAACTGAGCACAGCGGAAAACCGCCATTTCGTGGAACGGTTCATCGAATTGTATCTGCGGGACGCCACCGTGCTGGTGGCGCGCATTGCGGAATGCGCGGGCCTGGGCGACCGTGCGGAACTGGAGGCCATGGCCCATAAACTGAAGGGCTCCAGCCTCAATATCGGCGCCATGCAGGTGGCGGAACTGTGCCGCCGGCTGGAGGAGCGGGGGAAGAGCGGGGCGCTGGACGATACACCGGTGTTGGCCGAGCGCCTGCAAGGTTTGTTTATCACCGCGGCACGGGAGCTGGATCGGATCAAATCCCAGCCGGTCGCCTGAACAGGCATCGGAGGATGTAGAGGGACACCGCGCGAAGTCCGTAATCATTTTCCCGGTGGCATGCCATGAGTACGATCGAAGAAATGCAGGATCGCATGCAGGGCCTTTTGCCCGGCCTGCTGGGGATACGGTTGCTGGAGGCCACGCAGGAGCGGGTGCGGGCGGAGTTGCTGGTGCGTGAGGATCTGTGCACCCTGCCCGGAATCCTGCACGGAGGGGCGGTGATGGCCCTGGCGGACACCCTGGGCGGTTTGGCCACCTGGCTCAACCTGCCCGAAGGCAAGGGCACCACCACCATCGAATCCAAGACCAATTTCTTCGCTCATGGCGTCACCGGGGGCAAGGTGATCGCCGAATGCACTCCCCTGCACCGGGGCAGAAGCACCATGGTGTGGCAGACCCGACTCACCCTGGAATCCGGAAAACTGCTGGCGCTGGTCACCCAAACCCAGCTCGTGCTGAATCCGCCGGACGGTTAGAGCGCCCAGCCAAAGGCTGTGCCAAGCCAGCGGCAGTGCCCAGCCATTTCCCCAAAACGAGCAGCGGGAGCAATCATGTCCTACGTGATTTTGTTTGAGGCGATCCCCAACCCAGGACGGGAGGAGGACTATCTGGCCCTGGCCACGCCTCTCAACGAACTGCTGCCCCAGCAGCCGGGCTTTTTGGGCATCGACCGTGCGCGCTCCATCATGACCGAGGGCAAGCTGCTCTCCATCAGCCATTGGGAGAGCGAGGCGGCCATCGACGCCTGGTTTGCCCACCCCCGCCACCGCGAGGCCCAGACGCGGGGCAAGCAGGGCATCTTCAAATCCATGCGTATTACCCGGCTGCAGGTACTCTCCAGCCGGGATGTGACCACGGAAGATTAGGCTCTGTCTGAAAACCCGGTTCCGTATGCCTGAGGAACCGGGTTTTCGGACAGAACCTAAAGCGCCCCGCTCAGGCGGCGGGGCGGTGCAGGGCCAGAAAGTGGGTGAACATGTTCTCGATCATGCGCTGGCCCAGCTCCTGTTCCAGGGTCAGGATGGATTCCGGGTGAAACTGGAAGGAGGCAATGGGCAGGGTCTTGTGGCGCAGGGCCATCACCATGCCGTCCTCAGTTTCCGCCAGCACTTCCAGTTCCGGGGGCAGGCTCTCCCGAACCACGTAGAGGCTGTGATAGCGCGCGGCGTTGATGGGGGAAGGCAGACCGGCAAAGATGGAGTTGCCCTGGTGATGAATGGGCGAGGGCTTGCCGTGGGTGGGCACCTCCTGCAGCTCCAGCCTGGCCCCGAAATACTCCGCGATGCCCTGATGGCCCAGGCACACGCCGAACAACGGGAGGTTGCGCCGCATGGCCCGCTCCACCACTTCACCCACGCCCCGTTGCGCGGGCGTGCCCGGCCCGGGGGACAGAAAAACGAGGTCGGGCCGCGGTTCATCGAGCATGCTGTCCGGGAATTTCGACCGCACCGTGGTCACTTCGGCGCCGGTCACGCGCACGTAGGAAGCCAGGGTGTGCACGAAGCTGTCCAGGAAATCCACGAATAGCACGCGGCGCCCC
>JAPUIH010000242.1 GCA_027297205.1 SAR324 cluster bacterium
GCCGTGAACAACGCCCGGCTGCGCGAATTCATGACCGCACAAGGCTACCCGCTTGAGCATGTCACCCACCGGTTTCTCAGTATGGACAAGGGATTTGCCGGGACGCTGGCCGAGGGGGAGCGCGTCGCGCGGGGCTGGCTGGAAGAGCTGCGGGGCATGACCCGCACGCCGTGGCCGCTGACCCATCTCAAGCTGGCCCTGCAATGCGGTGGATCGGACGCCTTTTCCGGCATCTCGGGCAATCCCCTGGCCGGATGGGTGGCCAAGGAGGTGATTCGCCGTGGAGGCAGCGCCAATCTGGCCGAAACCGACGAGCTGATCGGGGCGGAGCGCTATGTGCTGGACAACGTGCGCGACCTAGAGACCGCGCGGGCCTTCCTGGAGAAAATCGACATCTTCAAGGAGCGCGCCGGCTGGCACGGCCAGTCCGTGGAAGGCAATCCCTCCGGGGGCAACAATTTCCGGGGATTGTACAACATCGCCCTCAAGTCCATCGGCGCGGCCCGCAAACGCGATCCTGAAGTGCGGCTGGACCATGTGATCGACTATGCCCAGCCCATGACCGAGCCGGGCTATTATTTCATGGACAGCCCGGGCAACGATCTGGAGAGTATCGCGGGCCAGGTGGCTTCGGGCGCGAACATGATTTTGTTCATCACGGGCAACGGCTCCATCACCAATTTTCCCTTCGTGCCCACCATCAAGATCATGACCACTTCCAGCCGTTACGAGTTGCTCTCCAGGGACATGGACATCAATGCGGGCCAATACCAGGACGGCATGGCCATGGAAACACTGGGGAAGGAAGGCTTTGCCTATACCCTTGAGGTGGCCTCGGGGCGGCGCAGCGTGGGTGAAAAGGCGGGCCATTCCCAAGTGTCCATCTGGCGCGACTGGCGGCAGACCGACGGCTCGCGCCTGGAAGCCCTGCGCGCCGCGGCCGCGCCCGCGGGTACACCGCTGCCGGTGCTGGAAGGTGAGGCCGCGCCGGTGAGCTTCAAGGCCATCCCCACGGCCCAGGGCTATGCGAGCGATCAGGTGGGCCTGATCGTCCCCAGCAGCCTCTGCTCCGGGCAGATTGCGCGCATGATCGCCGACAAGCTGAACGCCCATGGCCGCGAAAAAGGCATCTCACGCTACGTTGCCTTGGTGCATACGGAAGGCTGTGGCGCGGCGGGGGGAGACTCGGAACAGCTCTTCCTGCGCACCATGCTGGGCCACCTGCGCAATCCCCTCGTAAAGAAAGCCCTGCTGTTGGAGCACGGCTGCGAAAAGACGGTGAATGACTACATTCGCAACTATATGGAATCCCAAGGCATCGACCCGGCCCGGTTCGGCTGGGCCAGCGTGCAGCTTGATGGAGGAATCGACAACGTGGTGGCCAAGGTGGCCGAGTGGTTTGGCACGGAGCTCGCGGGCGGGGTGGAACCGCCCCGGGAAGAGGTGGGAGCGGAGCAACTGCGGGTTGGGCTGACAGCCAACGGGGCGGCCCCGGAAAACCTGGCGCGCGCCCTGGCTTCCGCCGCCCGCGCCATCGTTTCCGGCGGCGGCATGGTGGTGATTCCGCAATGCGCGCCTCTGCTTGCCCAGCAGGAGTTCCAGGCGGGCCTGCTGGCCAGCCCTCCACCCACTCCCTCCCTGGCTTATGGCGAGCTGGCCACCGCATCGGGCCTGCACATCATGGAAACTCCCACCACGCATCCGGTGGAGGTGCTGACGGGGCTCGGCGCCACGGGGGTGGAACTGATGTTGGCCAACATTGCGGGGCGCCCCCTGCAGGCTCACCCCATGATTCCCCTGATCCAGGTGAGCGGGCAGCCGGACACCACGGAACGCTGGGGGAATGACCTGGATGCCAGTGTTGACGCCGCGGAGGATGTGGAGCAATTGGCCGGACGGCTGCTGCGGCTGTTGAGCGCCGTGGCATCAAGGGAAACTCTTCCCAAACTCTATGCGCAGGGCAATACGGAATTTCAGCTAACGCGGGGCTGGCTGGGCATTTCCATGTAGCAGGATCGACTGCGCGGTACAGCACGCACCCGGGGGGAGGGAAAGGCCGGCGCAATAGCCGGCCTGGAGCCGCGGGTCAGGCGGCTTTGTGGTGAATGTAATGCGAGGCGGAGCGCACGGCGGAGCCCAGCATTTGGCCAAGCTGCAAGGCCCGCAGCTCGTGGGCTCTCAGCATGCCACGCTCAATTTCCTCCACGCTGATCTCGGAAAGTGTCGGCGTTGGCTGATTTTTCTGCTCGGCCCGTTGGTCGCGGGCACGCTGCACTTCCTTGGCAAGCCAGGAAAAGCTGGTTTTGATGGAGAAATTTTCTAAACTCATAATATTGGCTCCCAAATGAATAAATTCCGGGTTGATATCACCATTTATTATCCCCTCGATGCGGCCCCCGCGCAAACGACCAATTCTACACGACAGGAATAGAAAAACTGATTACGTAATTCTTTGCAATGCTGATCCCGCAACTCCCTCGGGTGTGGCCGGACGGCCCGTACGGAATCCCGTATGACCATTCCTGTTGGCATAGAACGCGGCATTGCAACACCCGTCGATGAATTTCCTGCCCTTGCGAAAATCTTTCAGGATTGCTGTAAAGTCTGATTCTGGGTTTAATTTTATTGATCTCATGGCATGACCTCCGCTGTTGCCCTGTGGTAGGATGTTTCTAAGGTTAGTGTAGCGGCCCGCTGGCCTGTGAGACAAACGATGAATTCTCCATTTCAGAGTAAGAAAAACTAATCACACGCCATGTCCTACGAACTGCCATCCTTGAACGGTTTGCGCGCCTTTGAGGCGGTAGCACGGCATCTTAGTTTCAAGAATGCCGCCCGCGCATTGTTCGTAACCCCCGGTGCGGTCAGCCAGCAGATCAAGGGCCTTGAGGAGAGCCTTGGCAAGCCCCTGTTCCGCAGACTCAGCCGGGGCATCGAACTGACCGAGGCGGGGCAATCCCTCCTGCCCGCGGTGCAGGAAGCCTTCCAGCGCATTTCCGAGGCCGCGGTGCGCCTCACTGCCAGCGACGTGCATGGCCCGCTCACCGTGAGCGTACTGCCGTCCTTTGCGGTGAGATGGCTTGTACCCAGGTTGGGCAGGTTTCGGGATTTGCACCCCGAATTCGACGTGCGGATCAGCGCCACGACCCAACTGGTGGATTTCGCCAGGGAGGATGTGGATCTGGCGGTGCGCTTGGGCGCGGGAGAATGGCCGGGGTTGCATTGTGTGCGGCTGCTGGCTGGGGATTTGTTCCCCGTGTGCTCGCCCAAACTGCTGAAAGGGCGCCGTCCCCTGCGCAGGCCGGAGGACTTGCGGCACCATACCCTGCTCCACAACGAAACCTACCAGGAGTGGCCGATGTGGCTGAGCATGCACGGAGTGTCGCAGGTGGACGCCTCGCGCGGCACGCGCTTCAGCGATTCGGGGATGGTTCTGCAGGCCGCCGCCGCGGGACAGGGGGTGGGGTTGAGCCGCATGGCCCTGGCCGAGGAAGACCTGGAGGCGGGCCGGCTGGTCAAGCCTTTCAACCTGACCGTCCCCAGCAAACTGGCCTACTACATTTGCTATCCGCCGCAGCGGGAGAATCAGCCGAAAATCACCGCCTTCCGGGACTGGCTGCTTGATGAGGCGAGCAGCGCTCCCCACCGCAATCATTGAGCGCCTGGGCGCGTGCAGGGACAGAGCGCTTGGGCGCGTGCAGGGACAGAGCGCCTGGGCGCGTGCAGGGACAGAGCGCCGGGCCGCGGCGCAAGCCGGTGTTCCGCAATGCTGTCACGCGGGGTACAATGAAAGGGTACAATGAAATAGTATGACGCGCGCAGTGAAAGGAAATTTTCGATTAAGCAAGGCGGCGCCCGCCCTGTGTCCCCAATTCAATTTGGCGACCTAATCAAAGGAGTCAAAAGATGTCCGCAAATAGCCGGTCCATCAACAACCGCAGTTTTCGTCTCCTCTTGCGCGCCGGTGCGAGGCTCCGCGCAATGTTCCGCGCGATGGGCGGGCTGTCGATTCCGGCATTGGCGATATTGCTTGCCATGGCGCTGCCGCTAGTTCCGCCGGTGGCAGCCCAGACGGCCCGGGAGATCATGGACAAGGTCAATGACCGGGACGATGGGGACAACCAGGTATCCGATCTGACGATGACGCTGATCGACAAGAACAAGAAGCGCCGGGTGCGCAGCATCCGCTCCTACAGCAAGGACTTCGGCAAGGACACCTACAGTATCTTGTTCTTTCTCAGTCCCGCGGACATGAAAAACACCGGCTTCCTCACTTATGACTACGACCAGGCGGGCAAGGACGACGATCAGTGGCTCTACCTGCCCGCCCTGCGCAAGACCAAGCGCATCGCCAGCAGCGACAAGAGCGGCAGCTTCATGGGCTCGGACTTCAACTTTTCGGATATGAGCGAGCCGGATCTGGACAAGTACGAATTCAAGCTGATGAAGGAGCCGAAAGTAAACGGCTTTCCCACCTGGCAGATTCAGTCCATCCCCAAGAGCAAGGAGGAAGCCAAGGATTCGGGATATTCCAAGTCGGTGCTTTGGGTGCGCAAGGATATCCACATGGTGATTCGCAGCGTCCGCTGGGTCCACAAAAGCCGCCGTCTCAAGTACATGCAGATCGTCGAACTGGAGCATATAGATGGAATCTGGGTGGCGGCGAAAATGAAGATGACCACCAAGGAAGGCCGCAAAACAGTGCATACCACCTTGCTGCAATTCGACAATATTCAGTTTAATCAGGGCCTGAAGGAGAGCATGTTTACGGTGCGCACCCTGGAAAAAGGCGTGCGCTGATGCAATATATTCCCACCAGCTGACGGGATAAAACACCGCTCCGCCCCCCGGCGGCCGACATATTCACCGCTCCGCCCCTCCGGGCTACAAATTCATTGTTCCGACCGTGCCGGGCTACGAATTCACCGTTCCGCCCGTGCCGGGCTACA
>JAPUIH010000243.1 GCA_027297205.1 SAR324 cluster bacterium
CCCACCTGGGTGACGTGCACGGGGATACCCACCCGGTCGAAGGCCGCCTTCACTCCTTCGCAAAGCCGGGCGTTGCGCTTGGCGATGGTGGGGTAGATTTCGTCTTTGCCCGCTTTGAGGGCGTCCAGGGTGGCAATGCCGCATATCATGGTCAGTGGATTGGTGGAATAGGTGCCGCCTCCAATCACCAGCTTTTCCGCCTTGGGCACCTTGCGCTCCACGCTGCTCAGGCTGAGGATATCCGCCCGCCCGGCGATGGCCCCGATGGGCATGCCGCCACCCAGCACCTTGCCGTAGGTGGCCAAATCCGGGGTGAAGTTGAAGTACTCCTGCGCGCCGCCCATGCCCAGGCGGAAGCCCGTGATCACTTCATCGAAAATGATTACCGCCCCGGCCTTGCGCGCCTCCTCCTTCAGGAAGGCCAGATACTCCTGCTCCACCGGGATGAAGCCCGCGGCGCCCACGGCAGGTTCCAGAATAATGCCCGCCCAGTCGTCCCCGGCCTCCGCGATGGCCCGTGCCGTGTCCGCAATATCGTTGTATTCCACCGAGCGGGTATATGTGGCCAGTTGGGGCAGCAGGCCCATGCCCTCGGCGCCGATGAATTCCGGCGCGGCCACGTCCACCATTAAATCCGTATTGGCCCCGTGCCAGCCGCCTTTGATTTTCAGGATCACGTTTCGCCCGGTAAAGCCCCGCGCCAGCCGCACGGCGTACATGGTGGCCTCGGTGCCCGAGGTGCAAAAGCGCACCTGCTCCGCGCCGGGTACGAGGTCGCAGACCCGCTCGCCCAGCCGTATCTCATGTTCCATGGCCAGCCCCACATGCAGTCCCCCGTTCATGGCTTCCTGCAGACGCTTCACGATGGGCTCGGGGGCATGGCCCAGGATGGCGTCGTAGTGGGCCATCCACAGGTCGATGTACTCGTTGCCGTCCACGTCCCATAGCTTGCAGCCCTTGGCCCGGTCAAAATAGATGGGATAAGGGGCGTGATAGCGGTGGTTGTGGCTGATCCCGCCAGGGGTCACGCGCCGCGCCTGATCGTAGAGGGCCTTGGAGCCCGGCGTGCGTTGCTCGTAGCGGGCGAGATAGTCCTCGCTGGCCACCGCGGCCGCCGCCTGGGGCTGGATGGATTCGCTCATGAAGGGATCCCCTGCTGGATAGGGTTGGGCTCCGGCCGGCGATGCGCACTGGATGAGTGCGCGGCGCCGCGGGCGGATGATGTGAAAATCGCTGAGTTTCCGATACCATTGTTTATCACAGCCCTGGCAGGTTGCAAATTGCGAGGCACTGAGCATTGCCCTGTGCGTTGTCCTGTGCCGGGGCTTGCGCGCGGGCAAGGTATCGCGCGGGGCGGCCGGGACGAGGGATTTATGGGACGCAGACTGGGCCAGCATTTTCTGCACGATAACGGCGTGCTCCATTCCATCATGGCAGCGGCGGCCCTGGCCCCCGGAGAGTGTGTGCTGGAGACGGGGCCGGGGCGCGGCGCGCTCACCGGGCGTCTGCTGGAGGCGGGCGCGCGGGTCACGGCGGTGGAGCTGGACCCGGCGCTGTGCCGGGGTCTGCTGGAGCGTTGGGGGGAGCACCCAGCCTTCCGGCTCGTGGAGGGGGATATTCTGGCCGTGGAGCTAGCGCCGGCCGCGCTTTTCGCATCGCCCGAGCCCTATGCCGTCGTGGCGAACCTGCCCTACTATCTGTCCACGCCTTTCTTTTTCCGCATCATCGCCCAGCGGGAACATTGCTCGCGCATGGTGCTAATGGTGCAAAAGGAGATTGCCGAACGGCTGGTGGCCATGCCGGAGCAGGGCAAGGAATACGGCTCGCTCTCCGTGGCCGCTCATCACGCGTTCCGCATGCGCTACCTGTTCTCCGTGCCGCCGGAGGCCTTTCGTCCCCGCCCGAAGGTGCAATCCGCCGTGGTGGGCTTCGAGCCCAAGGCCCCCGTGCTGGAGCCCGAAGCGGAGCAGCGCTTTCTGGCCTACGTCAAGCAGGCCTTTACCACGCGCCGTAAAATGATGTGGAGTCCCCTGCGCCGCCGATACCCGCGGCTGCCGCCGGAGCAGGGCGCGGCCATCCAGGAACTGGTGGCAAACAAGCGGGCCGAGGCCCTCACTCCGGAGGAGCATTTGCAGGTGTTCCGGCTGCTTGAGGCGGGAGCGGATAGGGAATTATTCCACGAGCACGCCGGTACCAGGAGCTGAACCCACTCTTGTTTGCAGTGGCTCAGCGGCGAAAAAAATAGCCCGCAGGGTGGAAATGGCTCCGGATTTGCTACTTCTTTCATGAATCTCCGGTTGAAGGGCATTATTACCGGCCGGGGCAGAGTTGAAGCAATACCAATTGCACCGAAACGAACGCCGTGGTTTGAAATGAAAGATCGCATAAGCACCCCTGAAAAACTCGCGCTGGCCTGTCTGATCTGGCTGTTGATGGCCTCCGCGGCCTGGGCGGAGATCGCCATCGTCACAGAAAGCTGGCTGCGCCTGCGCAGTGCGCCGGATAAGGCGGCCAAGGCAATCGGCCTGGTATACGGAAACGACGTCTATCCGGTGCTGAAAAAAGAAGAAGCCTGGGTGCAGTTGCGCACGCCCCAGGGACAGGTGGGTTGGGTCGAGGCCAGGAGCGTGGAATTAACCGAGCAGCAGGCCACCACCGCTGATCCGGAGCGCGGCAAGGCGTTAGACCAAGCCGCCATACTGCAACGGCAAGGCTACCGGGACAAAGCCGCCGCGGGCCTGGCGGCGGTCGCCGAGTCTTACCCGGACACTTATGAGCAACACGAGGCCGTGCGGCATCTGCTCTACTACTATCCCATCAGTACGCTGGTCAAACCGTCCAGTGAACAGGTGCATCCCGCCAGTGTGCGGGCGGCCCGCAAGATTGCACCGGTGGTGGTGGATTGCGCGAAGCGCGGCGTAAAGCCCAAATGGAAAAAGCCCTGGCTGATGAAGGCGTCGGAGGAAATGGAAGACGGCGGCTCGGGCGCTAAGCCACCACAGGCTGACGCGGCAACGAAATCCCGCCGCAGCAATTGTCTGTAAGAAATCCCAGCAATTCGTTCATCGTATCGTAGTTGGCACGGCAGATCAGCACCCGGCTTTGCCGCTGCTGGGTCACCAGGTCCACGCGCATCAACCGCGCAATGTGATGGGACAGGGTGGACGGCGGAATCTTGAGCGCCCTTTGAATATCCCCCACCGGCGCACCCTGCTCCCCCACCTGTACCAGCAGCCGGAACACCTCAAGGCGCGTGGCGTTTCCCAATGCTTCCAGACTGTCGGCCGCTTGCTCGCTGTTCATACCCCAAAGCTACCACGGCCGCCCGGTCAGGTAAACTACGGTTCTAGGAATACCGAATTGATTCGCCGCCGATGTGCTCCGGCTCCGCTCCGGCGGGGCACCCTCTCTCTTTTTTATCTCCCCCCGGCCTCTCCCATTGTCCCACTCTTTTAATATGCTAGGGTGATCTCCTCACGTTTTAATGATGTAAGGGAGTGGATTCCACCCATGGCAGCGCAGGACACCCAGCGCAAACTGACCGCGATTCTCTGCGCGGACGTGGTGGGCTATTCGCGCCTGATGGGAGACGACGAGGAAGCAACCGTCGAGACCCTCACCGCCTTCCGCAAGGTTTTTCTACTAGGGATCGAGAATCATCGCGGCCGCGTGGTGGACGCCAAGGGCGACGCCATCCTGGCCGAGTTCGTCTCCGTGGTGGATGCGGTTAACTCCGCCGTGGATATTCAGCGCGAACTTGCCGGGAAAAACGCCGACCTCTCCGGCGAACGCCGCATGGACTTCCGCATCGGCATCAATCTGGGGGACGTGCTGGTCAAGGACGACGTGATCTACGGGGACGGGGTCAACATCGCCGCCCGGCTGGAAGCTCTTGCGGAACCTGGAGGGATTTGCATCTCGCGGCCCGTTTATGACCAGGTGGAGGCAAAGCTGAAGTTCGAATACGAATATCTGGGCGAGCAGCAAGTCAAGAACATCGCCAAGCCGGTGCGGGCTTATAGGGTTCTCTTGGAGCCCATAACCCATTCCCAAGCCGACGGAAACGGCGAATTAGCAATACCTGCACAATCTTCTTCACTTGACCGACCGGGAAAGCCCTCAATCGCAGCTTTGCCCTTTAATAATTTGAGCGCCGATACTAATCAGGAGTTTTTTGCCGATGGATTGGTGGAGGAAATACTTACCAGCCTCTCGAAAGTATCTTCTATGACCGTGATTGCCCGCAATTCCACCTTTGCCTACAAGGGTAAGGCGGTCGACGTGCGGCAAGTCGCGCGGGAATTGGGAGTGCGATACATATTGGAAGGGAGCGTCAGGCAGGGCGGAAACAGGCTTCGTATAACCGCTCAACTCATTGACTCCACCGATGGCAGCCACCTTTGGGCCGAAAGATACGACCGAGTGGTAGAGGACATCTTCGATATTCAGGATGAGATTACCAAGGAAATTGTTACTGCTTTGCGAGTCAGGCTGACCGATGGCGAACCAGCGCTATTGTTCAGCAGGGGAACCAACAATGTTCAGGCATGGGGTAAATGCGTCGAGAGTCACCAGTACTTTTATCTTTATAATCCCGCTGATAACGCAAAAGCGCTAGAACTGATCGAAAAAGCCGTGGAATTAGACCCCACGTACGGGCTGGCGTGGGCCCTAATGGGCCTTATTTACTGGTACGTTTCGCGTACAGCGTTTGCCGTGGATTCTCATCGCGCCCTGGCCCGCGCGTTGGAACTGGAGGGACAAGCTCGAGCGCTGGACGAAACCAACCCATGGATTTCTAGACTGAGTATTTTTCTTCGGATCAGTGCGCGCGAATTCGACGAGTCGATCGCAGCCGCCGAACGTGCCCTTGCCCTTCATCCCGGCAGCGCCCGCATGCGGCACACATACGGCGTCGCGCTGTTCGCCAATAGCCAGCCGGAAAAAGCCGTTCTTATGATAGAAGACGCGATGCGTCTCAACCCTCACTATGAGCCCAGCTACACAAGTTGGCTTTCCCGAGCCATGGACGCGGCTGGGAATCCCGGAAAGGCCATGGAAGTCATCGAAGCGGGTCTAGTGAGAAACCCCACCCAATTCGGCCTCTTTTTCAACCGGGCCGCGATTCTTGCAAGGGATGGTTCCGCGTCGGAGGCAAAGGAGGCTGTCGCGGATTTGCGAAGGAACAACCCGAATTTTCGTGTTTCCCACGTGGATCAATTTCTCACGCTGCGAGACCAAGAATATGCAGACACGATAGCTGAAAGCCTCCGCAAAGCCGGGCTGCCGGAATGATCTGAAGTGGCGCAATTGCTGGGGGCGGGTCAACCCTGGAAAATCTATTCGCACCGCGTTCTGCGATGAAGGGGATACCATGGCCGAATTCGACCCTCGCTCGACGACGTTAACAGGCAAGCATGCGCGCCTGGAGCCACTGGGATTGCAGCACGCGCAAGATCTCTGCGAGGCTGGGAGCAGCGAGGACATATGGACTTACCTGCCGGTCCCAAGGCCGGGGAATACCAGGGAAATGGAATCGTTTGTGCGTGAGGCCCTGGAGACGGCGGCCACTGGCACGTCGGTCCCTTTTGCCATCATGGATTCGCAGGGCGGCAAGGCGGTAGGCTCCACGCGGTATCTGGACATACAGCACGCTCACCGTGGCCTGGAAGTCGGGTGGACGTGGCTCGGCTCTGCTTACCAGAGGACCCCAATCAATACCGAATGCAAGCTGTTGCTTTTGCAGCATGCCTTTGAGGATCATGGGGCCATTCGGGTGCAGTTGAAGACCGATGCCCTTAATGTGCGCTCCCAGGTAGCGATAGAGCGCATCGGCGGAAAAAAAGAAGGGGTGCTTCGCAATCACATGATCGTGCAGAAGGGCCGTGTTCGCGATTCGGTCTTTTTCAGCATCCTGGACACGGAATGGCCGGAGGTGAAGAAAAACCTGCTCCGGCATTTGGGCCGCATGCCTTAGGAGGATAATAGGGGCAGGCGGTCCCTGCTCCCGTTCCGTCAGCCCGGCCTGCCGGAATGAGGCGCGCCTTCCTCCCCGAATCCCCGTCGTCCCCCTGCTATTGTCCCCCCGCCCCAATATGATAAAGTAGGGCCTTCACAGACTTAATAATGCAGGCTTAATTGTGCGGGGGAGCCGCCGCGCCGCTGCGCCGGAAATTGCCACCCGCTTTGCATCAAGGAGGGGCATGGGCCTCGTCAAGGCCAACACGCCCATGATGAAGCAGTTCAACGCCATCAAGGGGGCGTATCCGGACTGCATTATCTTTTTCCGCGCGGGCGATTTTTACGAGATGTTCGGGGACGACGCGGTGCGCGCCTCGGAAATTCTCAATATCGCCCTGACCACCCGCAACAAGGATTCCGCCAACGCCGTGGCCATGTGCGGCGTGCCCTACCATGCCTACGAGCAGTACCTGAACCGGCTCACCGCCGCGGGGCTGAAAGTGGCCATCTGCGAGCAGATGGAAGACGCGGCCCAGGCCAAGGCGTTGGTGCGCCGGGAGGTGGTGCGGGTGGTCACGCCGGGCACCACTCTTTCTGCCCAGTTGATCGAGGACGACCGGGCCCATTACCTGGTGGCCATTGAGCTCCGCCCGGCCGGCAAACCCGTGGGGCTGGCCCTGGCGGATCTATCCACCGGACAGTTCGAGGTGCTGGAATTCGCCCGTGAGGATTCAGGCAGCCTATGGGCCTTTCTGCTGCGGGAGCAGCCGCGGGAAATCCTGCTGCCCGAGCCCCGTAACGAGAAGGAGGGGGAAGCGCTGGAGGTTTTCCGGGCGGAGTTGGTCGAGCGGCTGCGGGTGGTTTCCGATGCGGGCTGCGCGCTGGAGGAGGTGCCATCTTCCTGGTTCGAGCCCGCGGCGGCCACGCGCCGCCTGAACGGGCATTTCAATACCACCAACCTGGCCGGCTTCGGGGTGGAAGGGCTGGACACGGCCCTCCGTGCGGCGGGGGCCCTGCTGGCTTATTTGGACAATACGCAGAAATGCGACATGGCCCATATTACCCAGTTGCGGCAACGCAGGACCGATACGGTGATGTGGCTGGACGAGGCCACCCTGACCAATCTGGAACTCTTCGACAATCCCGCCCCTGGGGCCAAGCGCCACACCCTGTTCGCCGTGCTCAACCATTCCGCCACGCCCATGGGGGCGCGCCTGCTGCGGCGCTGGCTGGGCCAGCCCCTGCTGGATGGCGAGGCCATCGAGGCGCGCCTGGCCGCCGTGGGGGAGCTGCGCGCCAAACCCATGGAAACGAACCGGCTGCGGAAAATATTTTCAGCGGTGCGCGACCTGGAGCGCACGGTGGGGCGGATCAGCCTGCCCGTGGCGGGCATCGCCGATGTGCTGACCCTGCGCGAATCCCTGGGCGCCCTGCAGGACCTGCCCGAAGCGCTGGAAGGCTGGGAGGCGCAACTGCTGGCCGAGGTGGCGGAGAACTTCGATCCCATGAGCGAGGTGCATCGCTATCTGAGCGAGCGCATTCTGCCCGAGCCTTCATTGAAATTGACCGAAGGAGGCTACATCGCCTCGGGGGTATCCGCGGAACTGGACGAGCTGCGCGAACTGACGCGGGACAGCCGCCAGGTTATTTCGGCTTTGGAGGCGCGGGAGCGCGAGGCCACCGGGATTTCCTCCCTGAAAATCCGCTTCAACAGGGTGTTCGGCTACTACCTGGAAATCTCCAAGGTGCACCAGGACAAGATTCCGGCCACCTATGTGCGCAAACAGACCCTGGTCAACGCGGAACGCTACACCACCCTGGAGCTGGGGGAAATCGAGGAGAAAATCCTGGGAGCCGAAGAGCGCATCGGCGCCCTGGAATACGGGGCCTTCCAGGAATTGCGCAGCGTGCTGGCCGGTTATGCCCGGCGCATGCAGGCCGCCGCGGAGCAGATCGCCCTCATGGACGCCTTGGGCGCCCTGGCGCATGCGGCCAGGGAAAACAACTACACCCGCCCCACCATCCTGCCCGCCGACGCACCGCGGCGCATCCTGATCGAGAGCGGCCGCCATCCCGTGCTGGAGCGGATTGATCTGGACGAGCCTTTCATTCCCAACAATCTGGAATTGGACGGCGAAACCCAGCAGATTGTGATCATCACCGGGCCCAACATGGCCGGCAAATCCACCGTGATGCGCCAAGTGGCCTTGATTCAACTGATGGCCCAGATCGGTGCCTTCGTGCCGGCCCAGCGGGCGGAGCTGTCCCTGGTGGACAGGATTTTTACCCGGGTCGGGGCCTCGGACAACCTAAGCCGCGGGCAGAGCACCTTCATGATGGAGATGAACGAGGCGGCCAATATCCTCAACAATGCCACTCCGCACAGCCTGATCGTGCTGGACGAAATCGGGCGGGGCACCAGCACTTATGACGGCATCAGCATTGCATGGGCCATGGTGGAACATTTGCATCAACTTGGGGCTATGACATTGTTTGCGACCCATTACCATGAGCTCACCCAACTGGCCCGGGAATTGCCCCGGCTGAAAAATTTTCATATTTCCATCGAGGAAGAGGGAGAGCGGCTCGTCTTTCCCCGCAAGCTCACCAGGGGCGAGGCGGACAAGAGCTACGGCATTCAGGTAGCCCGGCTGGCCGGGTTGCCCTCCGCTGTGGTGGAGCGGGCCCATGCGGTGATGAACGATCTCACGGCCGCCAGCGATGGCACGGTGGTGCTGACACCGTCCCGGGAGCGCATAGGCGGACAGGCCAGCCCGCAAGAGGCGGCGCGGGTGCGCCAGCAGCTGTCATTCCTGAGCGACGCCCACCCCACCCTGGAGGAAATCCGGGCCCTGGAACTGGACGGGATAACCCCGCGGGAGGCGCTTCAGTTTCTTTACCGGGTGCGGGCCCGCCTGGACGAGGGAAAGGACAACTAGCATGCCCCTGCGCCTTGCTGCGATATTGCTTGCAATGCTGCTGCTGCTCCCGGCCCTGGGCCGCGCGGAGCCGGTGGAGACGCGCTACCGCAATGCGGCGCAAGCCTTCCACAAGCTCAATGCCAAGACCCACTCCACGGCCGCTCAATGGCGGGACGTGGGCGCGGTCTTCTACAGTATTTTCTCCCAGCACGTCACCCATCCCCGCGGAGCGGACGGCTTGTACAGCGCGGGCCTGGCCATGCGCACGGCCAACCTGCACCAAGGTCAGGACGCGGATATCGAACTGGCGCTGCGGCATTTTCAGCAATTCCTGAGAACCTATCCCGATAACCGGTTGGCCGACGACAGCCTGATGCATATTGGAGAGATTTTCTCCTTGGGGGACAGAAACCTGCAGCGGGCCTATCTGACCTTCCGGCAGGTGCTGGTGGCCTATCCCAAGGGGGATCAGGCTGCCCTGGCCAAGCGTAAGGCCCAGGCCCTGGAGGCCCTGGTCAGCCCGCGGGCCGCGCAAAAGCAGCGCGCCAAGGCCAGCGCGGCAATCGGGAACGAGGCTGCCGTGCACCGCACCGCACCGCGAGGCCCCATGGCGCAGATGAAGCGGGTGCTCTATTCTTCCCTGGAGGACTACACCCGGGTTATTCTGACCACGGACGAGGCGGTGTCCTACCGCTACAGCGAGCTGCCCGCCGGGGACGGCAAACCCCGCCGCCTGTATATCGACCTGGACAACACCCTGCCCCACAAAGCCCTGGCCCTGGAGCAATTGGTGGGGGACAGGGTGCTGCAAAAAATCCGCATTAGCCGCAATACCCCCAGCACCACCCGGGTGGTGTTCGACCTGAATAATATTAAACGTTTCGAAGTGCAGAATCTGGCCCTGCCCTTCGAGAAGAAGATCATCGTGGATTTGTATCCCCAGCGGGTGGAATCCAAGGCGCGGCAGGTCAGTTTTCGCCCGGCCCCCCGCGAAGTGGCCGTCCCACGGCCGCACAGGGTGGAGACACTCTCCCTGCGCAGCGCCCTGGGCTTGAAGGTGAAAAGGTTGGTGATCGATCCCGGCCATGGCGGGCGCGATCCCGGCGCGGTGGGTTTTGGGTTGCGGGAGAAAGATGTGGCCTTGAGCCTGTCCAGGGAACTAAAGGCCGTGTTCCAACGGGAACGCCCGGACATCGAAGTGTCGCTGACGCGCGACCGCGACAAATTTATTCCGCTGGACCGGCGGCCGGTGATCGCCAAACAGGCGGGCGCGGACCTGTTCGTGTCCATCCATCTCAATGCCCACGATCAGGAGCGCTTTCACGGGGTGGAGACCTATTTTCTCAATTTGAGCACCGACGCCTCGGCGCTGCGGTTGGCGGCGCGGGAAAACGCCTCCACGGAAAAACAGATCACGGACCTCAACGCCATCCTGCGCGATTTGCTGCAAGACACCAATATTCTTGAATCCAGCAAGCTGGCCAAGTTGCTGCAGGCTTCCCTGATCACCGAATTGCGCGGCCAGTACAAGGTGCGCGACCTGGGTGTAAAACAGGCGCCGTTCATGGTATTGGTGGGAGCGGAAATGCCCAGCGTGCTCGTGGAAGCGGGCTTCCTCACCAACCGCAGGGAAAACCGCAGGCTGAAAAACTCGAACTACCTGAGAAAAATCGCCGAAGGAATTTATGCGGGGTTGCGAAAATATATTCAGGAACAGCATTTCGCCCTGGACTATTCGCGTCCTGCCGTGGCTGCCACCGGCCGGGGCTTCTGAGCCCGGCCCTCCCCC
>JAPUIH010000244.1 GCA_027297205.1 SAR324 cluster bacterium
CTGGTCGCTCACGGACTACGGTTTCAAGACCATCATCTCCACCAGCTTCGCGGACATCTTCTACAACAACTCCCTCAAGAACGGCCTGCTGCCCGCGGTGGTCAGCCCGCGGGAGCTGAAAAATCTAATGGCCGCGGTGCAGGACAACGTTGGATTGGAAATCACCGTCAATCTGGAAGAAAGGAAACTGACCACCTCCACCGGGTTGGAGATCAACTTCCAAATCGAAGATCATGCCCGGCAGTCCCTGGTGCGGGGATTGGACGACGTGGGCATCACCATGCAGTTCGAAGACAAGATCACGGAATTCGAGGCCCGCTCCAAGGAAAAGTTCCCCTGGCTGGGTTAGGGACGGTAGGGGAAGCTGCGCGGGCCCAGCAGGTGGGATAGCCGGGGCTGGATCAGCTCGATCCAGCCGCACAGGGCCGGGCGCGTCTCTCGTGGGTCGATCAGGTCGTGCACGGAAAAGCTTTCCGCGCGGGGAAAGGGCGACTGCCGCTCCGCGAACTGCCGCTCCAACTCCTCCCGCCTGGCTTGCGGATCGTCCGCCTCGGCGATTTCCCGCCCGAAAGCCACCGCCACCCCTCCTTCGATGGGCAGGGGCCCGCGCTCCGCGGAAGGCCAGGCCAGCACGTAGGCCCCCGGCGCGAAGTGGGCCGCCCCGGCCACTCCGAACACCTTGCGCACCACCACCGATGCCCAGGGCAGGGTGCAGGAGGCCGCGGCCAGCACGGCGGCGGTGCCGTAGCGGATGGTGGCGGCCTGCTCCGCCTCCACGCCGATCATGAAGCCCGGCTCATCGACGAAGTTCACGATGGGCAGGTGGAAGGTTTCGCAGAACTCGATGAAGCGGCGCACCTTCTGCGCGGCGGCGGCGGTCATGGCGCCGGCATAGTAGCGGCAGTCGTTGGCCACCACGCCCACGGGCTGGCCGTTGAGGCGCGCCAGGGCCACGATCAATCCAGGGCCGAAGCCGCGCCCCATCTCAAACAGGCTCTCCCGGTCCAGCACATGGCCCAGCAGCGCCCGCATGTCGTACACCTGACGCCGCTCGCGGGGCACGAGGTTGAGCAGCGCTTCCTCGCGGCGGCCGGACTCGTCCCCGCTTTCCGTCACCGGCGCGAGTTCCCACACGTTCTGGGGCAGGTAACTCAGGAAGCGCGCAATCTGCCGCAAGGCGTCGTCCTCGTCCTCGGCCACGTTGTCCACCACCCCGTTCCTGCCGTGCACCTGCGCGCCGCCCAGGATTTCCTTGCTGGTATCCTCCTTGAGCGCCCGCGCCACCACCGCCGGGCCCGCCACCAGCACCTGGGAGGACTCGCGGGTCATCACGGAAAAATGGGAGGCCACCAGGCGGGAGGCCGGCAAGCCCGCCACCGGCCCCAGGGCCGCGGACGCCACGGGCACCATGGCCAGGGCGCTCGCCACGGAGGCAAAGCGGGGCATGGCGAACACCGGCTCGGCGGGGGAGGCGCCGCCGTCCTTGCCCGCGGCTCCGGCCACAGAGCCCCCACCTCCCTCGTGCAGTCGCACCAGGGGCATGCGCAACTGACAGGCCAACTCCTCCGCATAGACGCTCTTGCGCAGGCCGGCCAAATTGGGCGAGCCGCCCCGCACGGTGAAGTCCTCCCCACCCACCACACAGAGCCGTCCGTTGATTTTTCCGGTGCCCAGCAGGAAATTGGCCGGAGTGAAGGAGGCCAGCGCGCCCTCACCGTCCAGCTCCGCGCTCCCGGCGGCGGGCCCCTGCTCGCGGAAGGACTGCGGATCCAGCAGAGCGGCGATGCGTTCGCGCACGGTGAGGCGGCCTCTATCGTGCTGTTTGCGCACCGCCTCCGTGCCGCCCTGCTCCAGAGCCAGCTTGCGCCGCTTTTGAATCTGCTCGACTTCCTCTTCCCAGCTCACCCGGCCTCCCTGGTTTAATTTCGGCGGCGGCCCGTTATTTTCGTTTTTTGAACATGCCTACCCGCAGCCTGAGCAGCTTGCCCATCCATAGCGCACGAAAGGTGTGGTCGCCCAGATCATCCCCGGAATTGGGATGAATGAACACCGTCAGCCCTTGCCGGTTTTCCATCAGCCAGGGGATAACCTTGGGAAACTGGCCTTTTTTGAAGGCCACCTGGTACATGGATTGGGGATGGGGCCCCACGGGTTCGTCCCGCCAGCGGCCCAACTCCACCTGAAAGTTCTGCTTCAACTGCTCGCGCACCCGCGCGGCGGTCTTGCGGGTGGCATCGTCGTAATAAATATGCGCGTGGAAGCTGGGATACATATTCACCGGTTTGCGTGAGGGTTGGTGGTGGGTGCGGGCCACTTGGGTAGGGCCTGCCTGAGCGAAGCCGAAGGGAAGTGCGCGGTGTTCTCTGCCGCCAAATGCGGGCGCCAATACCGTATTTTCCAACTCAGCCTAGCGCGGGCGCAGCTTGTCCAGCACCTCTGGATTGAGCGCCCGCTCGTAGTTGCCCGCCAGATAGTTTTTGATATTTTCGCAGGTGACACCGTAAAAGAGCTGATACACCTCCTGGGTCACGTAACCGAGATGCGGGGTCAGCACGACGTTGTCCAGGGAGGTAAAATGGTTCTCCTTGGGCAGGGGCTCCTGGCCATACACGTCCAGGCCCGCTCCGGCGATGGCCTTGTTGCGCAGGGCCGCGGCCAGGGCCTGCTCGTTCACGATGGGCCCGCGGGAGGAGTTGACCAGCACCGCCGTGGGCTTCATCAATCCCAACTCCCGCGCCGCGAGCAGGCCCCGGGTGCGGTCGCTGAGCACGGTATGAATGGTGAGCACGTCCGCCTCGCGGCAGAGGGTATCCTTGTCCACGCGCTTCGCGCCACACTCGGCGGCCCGCTCGTCGGTCAGGTTCTGGCTCCAGGCGATCAGGTTCATGCCAAAGGCCTTGCCCACCGCGGCCACCATGCCCCCGATTTTGCCCAGGCCCAGCAGGCCCAGGGTTTTGCCCTTCAGCCCCACGCCCAGGGTGTGCTGCCACTGGCCCTGCATGGTCAGCTGATGCTCTTGCGGAATATGGCGCAGCACGGACAGGATCAGGCCCCAGGTCAGCTCCGCGGTGGATTCGCTAATGCCCGCCGTGCCACAGACCAGAATGCCCAGCTCGGTCGCCGCCTCCATGTCGATCGCGGCGTTGCGCATACCGGCGGTGGGCAGAAACTTCAATTTTGGAAGGCGCTCCAGCAGCGAGCGCGGGAATAGCGTGCGTTCCCGCAGGGCCATCACGCAATCGAAATCGGCCAAGCGCTTGGCAAGAGCATCCTCCTCGCCGAGAAAATCGTGAAAGGCCTCCACCTGGCATTGCGCCGGCAGCCCGGCCCAAGGTGCGCTGCTCATGGCCACGCGTTGATAATCGTCAAGCAATGCAATTTTGAACATCGTGCAACTTGTCCTTACGTGTTGTTCCTCGGGCGATACCCCACCCTGCGGGGAACCCTCCGGAAGATGGCAACCTGCGGAAAAGCGCCTGCCACAACAGGGCGCATCCACGGCGGGCGGCTCATTTGGATTTGCCTTTCTCTACCCCGCCCGGGGTGCTGGAGACCAGGGCCTTTACCCGGCGGGTCATCCAGAAGGCTAGACCCAGCCAGAGCGGGATGGTCATGGCGCTCCACACCGTGGGATTGCCCGGCAAGGGCAGCAGCGGCTCCAGCGCCTTGAAAATGTAGTTGGACAGCCCGGTCAGATAGTAACTGAGTACGATCAGGCTCAAGCCCTCGACGGTTTTCTGCAGGCGCAGTTGCAGCGCCGCGCGCTGGTTCATGGCGTTCATGGTTTGCAGGCTTTGCTGCTCCATGTTGAGGCTGACCCGCGTGCGCATCATGTTGCCCAGGGAGGTCAGTTGGGCCGTCAAGGCATCGGCCCGTTCGATAAAATTGTTGTAATTGCGCATGGAAGGAGAAACCCGGGCGATCAGAAACTCGCTCAGGGTCTGGTAGCTTCCACCCGGCGATTCACGCAGCCATTCCAGCCGGTCCTTGAAGATCGCGTAGTAGGAGTTGGCCGCGGAAAGGCGGTAGCGCATCCGTTCCGTGAGCCGGATCAGGTCGGCCAGGTCCCGCGTCAGGTAGACCAGCCAGCGGTGCTCCTGCTCCGGCTTTACTTCGCGGCTGGCCAGATCCGCGGCGATGTCTTCGCTATAGGCCGCAATCCGCTTTTCCGTCTCCCTCAGGCCCACCACCTGCTTGCGGTACTCGGGCAGGGGCAGCAGGATCAGATGATAGTAGGTTTCGATCTCCACCAGGCGCCGGATAAGCCGGCCCAGCCGCCCCGGCTTGAGGGAGCCCGCGGCGACCACGTAGCGCCCCTGGCCCCACTCGTCCACCTGGAAAGTGCTCCAGGCATGGGCCTCGCCGTTCACCACCTCTCCACCGTAGATGATTCCCCCATGCAGGCTGGCCCGTTGCGCGCGCCCGAGCTTTCTGCCCGGCACCACCATCAAGTCCAGGTCAACCAGCTTGCTGCCGGTGGTGGGAAAGGCGGGCAGGAAGTAGGGCTCCACGAAGGCGTCCTGGCTCCTGGCCCGCACGGGGGGAACGAGAGTGGTGGTGTAGGAGTAGAACTCCGTGTGCAGCTCCCACACCACCCGCAGCAGATTGCCGTCGGAGAAGGTTTTTTCCACCGAACCGGCCCGCTCCCCCCACTGGATCGCGCCGGGCTCGATGCCCAGCTGCCGTACCACGTCGTGAAAGGCGCTGCGCACGGCACTGCGGGTCTGCTCCTCCTCGTTGGGCAGCAGATAGGCCGAGTGGCGCACCCGGCTGGGCGCCGTAACGGGCACGGAGACCCGCTCGTGCAACTCGCTGTGGGCGGCGCGGATTGCCTCCAATTCCACACGTGCCCGCCGCGGCTTAGGGATTTCCTGCTTCATGGTGCAAGTCTATCATCATCCCCCGCCCGGAGGGGTGCGTAGGGGAATGGTTGGCGGCCCGCCTTTAGGAGGCCTCCCATTCCATCGCGGTCAGCGCCTCCCCGGGCGGGCGGGGCGGCTCGGGCCGGGCAGGCTGTTCCTGGAGCCGCAGGCCCCACCAGCCCACATCGTGCCATCCCCCCAGCTTGTAGCCCACGCCTTCGTACACGCCGATGGACCGGAATCCCTGGGCCTCGTGCAGGCGCACGCTGGCCGGGTTGGGCAGGGTGATCGCCGCGTAGGCGTTGCAATAGCCTTGCATGCGCAGGGCATGCAACAGGTTGCGGTAGAGCAATGCCCCCACACCCTGGCCGCGCAACCTATCATGCACATACACGGTGCATTCCACCGACCACTGATAGGCCAGGCGCTCCCGGTAGCGGGTGGCATAGGCATACCCGGCGAGGCGCCCCTCCGCTTCACAAGCCAGCCAGGGGGCATGGAGGTGATATTTTTCGATGCGCCCACGGAAGTCCTTCAGGCCGGGCACCTCGGTCTCGAAGGAAATCGCTGTCTCCCGTACGATGGGGCCGTAAATTTCCAGCATGGCTCCAGCGTCTTCCGGCACAGCCAATCTGACGGTCATTGCCATGGCGCTCCTCTCGCGGCGGCCCCACAATATTGTCCCATCGTGACGGGCCGTGGCCGCAAAAGGGGGCCTCTGTCCCTGAATTCGCATTAACCTCCGCCAAGGAGAAAAATGCAAGTTGGAAGTGGGAACGGCAACCCACCGGCCTCGGAGATTCGGCCGGCGCGGCGGATCAGGTTGCGGTCAGCAGCCCCGCCGCCAGCTCGGCGAAGGAGGAAAAGGCCGTGCACTTCCCCTCCGGCTCCCCGAAACCCCAGGCGGCGAAGAGGAAAGCCACGCCGGCCTCCCGCGCGGCCTGCTGGTCGGTGGCCGTATCCCCCACGTAGACGGGCCGTTGCAGGCCGTGGCGCTCCGCCACAAGGGCGATGTTGCGTGCCTTGGCGAGTCCGCTCGTCCCGTGGCATTCCCAGCCGCTGAAAAACCCGCCCAACCCGGAGCCACTCAGAAATGCCTCCAAATACCAACTCTGGCAATTGCTCACGATCAACAGCGGATAGGCGTCTTGCAAAGCGGGCAGGGCTTCCTCCACACCCGCGCAGGGCGTCCCGCCCAGTTCCTGCACCGCCAGGCGCTCATGGCGGTCCAGGATTTCGGGCAGGCCATCCAGGGAGGCCGGAGGCAGCGTGGGAAAGAGCCGGGCCACGCATTCGGAGAAGGGCAGCCCCAGCACGCCAGTCACCTGCCGCGCCGAAACCCGCAGATGGCCCAGGCCGGCCTCTTCCAGCCCGTTGTTCAAGCCCTGGGCGGTGGCGTGGGCGGCGTCCCAAAGGGTGCCGTCCAGATCGAAGATGAGGGCATCGAATTGCATCACCTCAGGCCGGTTCGATCTCGAACAGGCAATGGGCCTGGCCCCCTTCCGCGGCGCATTGGGTCTCGCGGCTCTTGAGGGCGAATCCCTGTCCCTGGCCGTCTCCCGCCCATGTGAGGGCGCCGGGAAACCAGCCGGCATACATGTAACAGACCTTGCGCCCCGCATCCCGGCCGATCTGATACACAAGGGCGGAGTGCTCCACACGCACCGCCGCCGCGCCGGAGGCCTCGTCCACGCGCAGGGGCGTGAAGCGGCCCCAGCCCCGCTGGGAAATGCGGCGCATATAATGATGGAACACGTCGAAGCCGGCCAAACCGTGGGTGGCGGCCTCCTGTTCGCACCAGCTATAGGCGGACTTGTACCCGGCATCATAGAGCAGGCGCGCATACGCCGCCTCGCCCAGGGCCGCTTCCACGGCCAGATGGTTGTTCACAAAGAAGTGGCGGGGCAGGTAAAGCATGGGCAGCCCGTCGGTGCTCCACACCCCACTATCGGGATCGACGGATATCGGCACTTGCGGCGTGGCCATGGCCTTACTCTCCCCACACGTCGGCCAGCACCCGCAGCCAGTTCTCGCCCATCACCTTTCGGATCTTGGACTCCGCCCAACCGGCTCCTTCCATGGCCGCCGTCAGGTTGGGGAATTCGCCCAGGGTGCGTAGGCCCTCCGGATTGATGATCTCACCGAACTTGGTGAGTTCCCTCGCGTAGCCTTTGTCATGGGTGAGCCACTGGAAAAACTGCGCTCCGTGATCCTGGGTAAAGTCCGTGCCGATACCCACGCAATCCTCCCCCGCGATATTGATCACGTAATCAATGGCCTCTACGTAGTTTGAGACCGTGGCCGCGGTGCCCTGTTTCAGAAAAGGGGGAAACATGGTCACGCCGATGAAGCCGCCACGCTCCGCGATATCCTGCAACTGCGCATCGGATTTGTTGCGGGGATGGGCCTTCAGCCCGGACGGCAGACAGTGGGAGTAGCACACGGGCTTGGCCGAGGCTTCGATGACATCCTGGGAAGTGACCGGGCCCACGTGAGAGAGATCGCACATGATGCCCACGCGGTTCATCTCCGCCACGATTTCCCGGCCGAAATCCGAAAGACCGCCGTCCCGGGATTCGTAGCAGCCGGTGCCCACCAGATTTTGGGTATTGTAGGCCATCTGCACGATACCCACGCCAAGCTGCTTGAACAACGCCACGTAGCCCAGCTGGTCTTCGAAGGCGGAAACGTTCTGAAAGCCCAGCACGATGCCCGTCCTGCCATTTTCCTTGGCGCGCCGGATATCCCCGGTGCCGCGCACCTGGCAGAGCAGATCCTCATGCTCCACGAACCAACGCTGCCACGCCGCGATATTTTCCATGGTGGCCCGGAACCCTTCCCACACCGAGCAGGTACAGTTGGCCGCGGTAACTCCCCCGCGGCGCATATCCTCGAACACCGCCCGGCTCCAGTTGGAGACGATCAATCCATCGAAGACGATAATCTCATCGTGCAAATTCGAACCGCTCATGGCGCTCCTTCTCCTCATTGCGGATGGGCCGGGCGAGCCTGGCTGGGGCGGCCAGCAGGCGCATATTCCGGCCGTGGCCCCGGCGCCGGCGGCACCCGGGCATGCACCGGCGCCGATAGGGCGCCAGCACGCCCACGGCAAAACGCGGCGGATGCCGGCCCGGTGCCCCCGCCATGCGCAAAACCGGGAATTTCAGTCCACTTGGCTGGTTTTGGAGAATTAAGCTAGGATGGTTTTTTTTACAAGACGTAAAAATATGCGGCCTTCCACCCGCTCCGCTGACCGGACTTTTGGGGAAGGAAATATAAGTCCGGGCGGGCTTCATCGGGCTGGCCGCATTTTGCGTTGCAACCGCTTAAAACGGACATAATATTAGAGTGTTACAGATTATTACGCGTGCTCATGAAGGGATGCGCCGCACATGGCGGAGGACCGTTATGATTCGATGGCTAAGGGCGAACAACGATCTGATCATAACCGCGAATTTGACCCGGCTCGTCTCATTAGCCTTTTTTCAGATTGGTTTCGTACAATGGGGCATACGCTGATCCACCAGGAAGAGACCGGGCAGATCCTTGAGCTACCCGTAATCGTTATGGGGCTTTTGGCGGGTCTAGAGTGGTTATCTTTTCGGCGCTCCCACCGCCTGGCCGAAGAACTGGCGGAGCTCGAGCGGTTTGAGGTTCGCCGGCAACGGCCAGGAACTGCTCGACTATCTCGATGGAAAGGGCGAGTAGGAAGATCGCGAACGTTCACCCATGCCAGCAATAATCGTTCTGGATCCCAACATGACGGTCAAGAACGGCCGCGAAGTGCTGGGCGGGCTAAATTCGAATCCTCGCTACCGCTCCATTCCTGTTGTAATATTGACCAGTTCGGACTCTTTACAGGATGTGGATCTTTGCTACGATTTGGGCGCCAAACCCTATGCCGTCAAGCCGCCGTCACTGTCCGAACTGACGCAAGCAACCAACCGGATAGAAGAATACTGAGTCCGCACCACAACACTTCCTGCGACAGTCAGTGAACACGCCCATGAATCGTGAAGCGCTCCGGGTGCTGGTCGTCGATGACGACGAGCAGGAATTCATCATATTCGGCAAGCACCTCTCCAAAATCAAGACCGCGCGCTACCGGCTGGATTGGATTTCCAGTTTCGATGAGGCACTTCAGGCGCTGGAGGCTGCCATCCACGACGTTTGCGTGGTCGACTATCACCTGGGTGCGGACCGCGGGACTGAACTGATTCGGCGGGCGGTTGAAAAGGGCTGCAAGGCGCCGATCATTCTGCTCACCGGGCATGGGTCCTTTGCAGTGGACGTGGAGGCCATGAATTGCGGGGCGGCGGACTTTCTGGCGAAAGATCAGCTTGACGGACCGTTATTGGAGCGTTCAATCCGCTATGCCATTGAACGAAGCAAGACCCTCAATGCCCTGCGGGAGAGCGAAGCGCGCTACAGCCTGGCCGTTGCCGCCGGAAAAGTGGGCGTGTGGGAGCTCAACCTTGCATCCGGTACCCTGCACATCGCTTCCAACATGAAGGAGTTGCTGGGCTATGCCGAAGAGGAAATGGGGATCCACGTCAACGATTGGCGCGCGCATATCCACCCTGAAGACCGGAAATCCGTGGTGGCGGCCCTGGAGGCGGCGACCGCGGGTGAAACCCCGGAGTTCTGGTGCGAATACCGCATCCAAGACAAGAGCGGCGCCATGCACTGGTTCCTCTCCCGCGGCACGGTAATTCGCGGCGAGGCGGGCAAAGCGCTGCGCATGACCGGCACCGACACCGACATCACCGAACGCAAAAACGCCGAGCAGCAGACGCGAATTCTGAACGCCGAACTGGAACAGCGCGTCAAGGAACGCACAGCGGAGTTAAGGGAGGCCAAGGAGAGTCTCGAAACCACCCAGCGGCAACTCTCGGAGGCCCTGGAAGCAATGGACGAGGGATTTGCCCTGTTCGATGCGGACGAGAGGCTCGTGCTTAACAACACGAAGTATGTGGAATTATTCGAGC
Organism: SAR324 cluster bacterium; assembly: GCA_027297205.1. Taxonomy (GTDB): domain Bacteria; phylum SAR324; class SAR324; order SAR324; family JACQKK01; genus JAPUIH01. The sequence goes on from JAPUIH010000244.1 coordinate 9,851, forward strand.
AATATGCGGAATTGATCGTTCCCGGGGTGAAGTTCGAGCATCTGCTACGGGAAGGCGTGAAGCGCAAAGTGTTCTCCGCTAGACAGGGTGCGGACGATACGTGGATTAATGAGCGGCTCGCTTATTTCCGCAATCCGAAGGGGTCGCTGGTGGTGCAGTTGGCGGATGGGCGGTGGATCGAAATCGAGGAAAACCGAACCCGCGATGGCGGCACGGTGGGGATTCGCAAGGATATTACAGAGCGCAAACTGACCGAAGAGGCCATTCGCAGCAATCAACAACTATTGCAGGCCGTGTTCGATTCTTTTCCCCATCACCTTTACGTCAAGGACCGGGAAGGCACCTACGTGATGATGAACGAGGCCGTTGCCAAGGGGGCGGGTTGGACGCTGGAAGAAGGTGTGGGGAAGAATACCAGGGACCTGACACATCTGTCGGAGGATACCAAGCGCGACTTCCTCGCAGAGGACAACCATGTCATGGCCACGGGCGAGGCGCTGGAAATAAATCGAAAAACGATCAGGCTCGCCGACGGAACCGAACAATACCGCCGGGTGATCAAGAAACCCCTGCGGGACGAGACGGGAGCGGTAACAGGCGTGGTTGGCATTAACGAAGATATCACCGAGAGGATTCGCGCGGTGGAAAGACTGCGCGACAGCGAACGGCTGCTCCAGACAGTATTCGACACCATTCCCATCGCCGTCTACGTGAAGGACCTGGAGGGAAAATTCATCATGGCCAATCAGGCGCTGTCCTCCTATCTGGGCTATGACCATGATGCCCTGCTGTTCCGGCGCTTCAGGGATGTCGGTGTGGGAACCGAGGAAGAAGTGCGCAAGGCGGAGGAAACGGACAGGCAGGTCATAGAGGAAGGCAAGACCATCCACATTCCCGAGGAAACGCTGACCTATCCAAATGGAGACGTGCGCTGGCGGCATACCCTTAAGGCCCCGCTCCATGACGAACTGGGAAAAATCGTGGGTCTGGTCGGTGTGCAGGAGGATATTACCGAACGCAAGCGGACGGAAGAAAAGGTGCGCAGCAGCGAGCGTCTGCTGCGGGGGATCATCGACTCCCTGCCGTACTGGCTGGCGGTCAGGGACACAGAGGGGCGGTATCAGCTGGTGAACAGTGCCATGGCCGAGGCCCACGGCTGGACGGTGGAGCAATACGTCAATCGCAGATTCGAAGATACGCCAAAGCTGATCACGGACGATGGGCTGGAACGAATGATTCCCGTCGACCGGAAGGTCATAAAATCTGGAAAACGCGCCGAGGTGCCGGAATATGAGGTAATATTGCCCAACGGCGAACGGCGGATTCGCCGCCTGGCGAAGTTTCCCCTATTCGATGCCGGGGACAAAATTATTGGCGTGGTCGGCTGGTCGGAGGACATCACCGGCCGCAAGAAGACCGAAGAGCAGATGAAACGGCAGCAATTGCAGCTGATCCATGCCGACAAGATGGCTTCCCTGGGTGTGCTCGTGGCGGGGGTTGCCCACGAGATCAATAACCCGAACACCTCGATTATGCTCAATGTGCCCCTGTTGCAACGCATCTGGGATGAGGCGGTTCCTATCCTGGAGGAATACGCGTCGCGGAAGGGGCAGTTTTACCTGGCCAATATTCCATTCGAGCGCGCGCGCGAGGAAATCCCCCGGTTGCTCGCCGGCATCGCCGGTGGGAGCGAGCGGGTAAAGCAAATCGTAGAAAATCTGAGAAACTTCGGCAGGTTGAATGAGAGCCGGGAATTGTACGAGATTAACATCAACGAGGTGGTGGAATACGCTGTGGATTTGCTGGAGAGCCAGATTGGGAAATACACAGACTGCTTCACGGTGCAATACGGCAATAACATTCCCAGGTTTCATGGCGATTTCCAGGAAATCGAACAGGTGGTGATTAACCTCATCAACAATGCCTGCCAGTCCATTCCAGAACGCCAGCGGGGTGTTTCCGTGTCCACAAAGTACAACAATGGGCATGTCATCGTTACTGTAACCGACGAGGGAGTGGGAATTCCGGAAGAGAACTTGAACAGAATCATGGATCCCTTCTTTACCACCAAGGCAGACGACGGAGGGACGGGGCTAGGCCTGTCGGTGTCATTCGGCATCGTCAAGGAGCATGGCGGGATGCTGGAATTCTCCTCCCATTTGGGCAAGGGCACCAAGGCAACGATACTCCTGCCCGCGGTGGCGAACTGAGCCCACGCTGTATACCCGCACGGCGTTCTGGCGGGGCGTCGCCTGGCGGCGCAGATAGGCGGGACTGGTTATTGGGCAAATGCGCAATTTACCTCACTGCATACGCATGGCGGCGGGTGGGTCATAGACAAACCTGTGGATTGAGATGACGACGCGCATTAACGATTATCCACAGTCCCCCTGTGCCTGGGTAAAAATACCCCCACTCTCCCCCCGGATTGATTACCCTGCTTTCCACCTATCCGCTTTCAGGGCAACGTCCGGGAATTGCAGGGCATGGTGTTTGATGCGGTGGCCCAGCACAGGGGCGGCACCCTTTCCACCCGCAGCTTTTGCCGGATAGTAGCAGAAAACAGGCAGGGCGGAGCAGGAGACAACGGCATGGAAGGAGGCACGGTGGCCGAAATCAGCCTTAGTCTAAACTCCGGCAAACGCTTTCCTACCTTGCAGGAATCTGAAGAATTTCTTATCCGCGAAGCCATAACCAGAGCCGGGGGCAACCAGATCATTGCATCGGAAAAGCTGGGCATGACGCGCTCGGCACAGCAGCGCCGTCTGAAACGCTTTTCGTCCCAAAGGCCTCCTATCCCGGCCGATCATTATTCCCCATCCGTCCGGAATTACCTGTTATCTACGGACGAAGCCGCGCCTGCCGGCACTGCTACGAAAGGGATGCTCGATTTTCATTTTTGAGCACCCACCTGTCCGAGAGCTATTCTTCATTGGATTAGCAGATTAGCGCCATGGGGCCATTTTCTAAGCACAAAAACGGGCATA
>JAPUIH010000245.1 GCA_027297205.1 SAR324 cluster bacterium
CCGTACTGACCCACGCCCGCACCGGCGTACAGCACAAGCAGCAGCAGTCCCACCGTGAACACAGAGCGTCCGTGGCGCGGCAACGCCTCCAGGAAGGCCAACACACAGGCCAGCACGATCAGCAGCAGGGTATGGCCGGGAAAAAACATCGGCAGGGCTGTGCGCTGGGCATAATATGGCGCCAGCAGCGGGACACCGGAAGGGGTTAGCAATGCCAACAGCAGATGCAGAAAATACCCGCCCGCCAAAAAGAGCAGCATGGTCTCTCCCAGGCGGACACTGCCCAGCAGCCTGCCCAGAGCCGCCAGCAGGGCGATCAGCAGCAATCCGTAAAACAGCCCATAAAACAGATGATCCTGTACGAGGTAGCTGATGCGATCCTCGGCGCGGAAGTAGAACAATACAAAATCCAGCAGCGGGATCAGGCTGCCGGCGACGAGGGAAACGAATCCCAACCTGCCAAATCTGAGTGCTATGACGGGATGATGAAACATCAGGCAAATCAGCAGCACCGCCGTGGCGGCGTTGAATAGGGCGTCCACCTCGCTCATTGCTGAGGCAATCTCCTTTGTTGCGATGGCCGCCGCTGATTCTCGCGGCGCAACCAAAATGCTCTTCGATAGATCAAACGCTCTGAGGAGACAACAGATGGCCGCATAAGGCAGACAATTAATTTCCAGGGACAATGAAGGGAACTACCAAGCCTGACGGCCGCACAATTTACAGGCAACCTAGCGGTTGGATTTCAGAGCAGGCCCAGCAGGTAACCCGCGATCCCCGCGGCGCAGACTCCCTGATAGGCAAGGCATTGAGCTTGTCCGACCTTGGTTTTGGACTTATCGTACACGTAACTCCAAATGGGCGTCCAATGGTAATATCCCACCAGCTCCCCCTTGGCGTTATAGAGGCGGTTGTTTTCCGCCCAGCCTGCCAACTCGCGGGCCTGGCCGGAGCGTATCACGAACAGGCGCATCCGTCCCTCGACCTTCACCACGCCGATGGCCCCTTTTTTCTGCCGCGCCGCGTCAAGCAGCACTATGTAATTGGGGTAAATTTCCGCCTTGCCGACAATTTTTTCCGAGGCGTTGAGGATGTCCACCGGCAGGGCAGGAATCTGCCCCCACAGGCTGGACAGGGGCGCCAGCAGAGCCATCAGCAATAAAGCATATTTCATGACAGCCGTCCTGAATCGGGGATGCGGATACGGGTTCTCGCCGCCATAGGGTCGATGCAGCGATCGCACCAAGTCCGCCCCGTTCCGCCCCAAACCCCAGCCCACTCCGCCGCGCGGCTGCACTTGCGCCCTGGAAAAGCATGTGGCGGACCGCCATATTCCCCTGACCGTGCCGGGTGTTTTTCCAGGCCGGGCTGTGCTAATCTCGCCCCTAACCGAAATTCAGGCACTTCCGGTAACACGGGTTTTCTCAGTGTGGGAAACCCGGCCACCGTTCCAAATCATGTCCATTAACGACCTCCTGTCGGATATTCAAGACGATCTGGCCCGGGTGGAGGAAAATATCCTTGGGCATCTTAACACGGAAATTCCGCTGTTGAACGAGGTGGCGCAGTATATCCTCGCATCCGGGGGCAAGCGCCTGCGCCCCGCCATTTTAGTGCTCGCCTCCCGATTGTTCAATTTCAATGGAGAGGCGGTGTACCAGGCCGCGGGGGCGATCGAATACCTGCACACGGCCACGCTGCTCCACGACGATGTGGTGGACGATGCGGACCTGCGGCGCGCCCGCCCCGCCGCGCGTAAAATATGGGGCAATCAGGCCAGTGTGCTGGTGGGAGATTATCTGCTGGCCACGGCATTCCGCACCCTGACCCTGCAAGGCAACCTGCCGGTGCTGGACACCATCTCCTGGACCACTTCCTTGATGGCCAAGGGAGAGATTCTGCAGTTGATTCGCCAATACGATTCGGCCACGGAGGCGGAATACCTGGACATCATCATTCACAAGACCGCCTGCCTATTTGCCGCGGCGGCAAAGATCGGCGCTGTCTTCGGCGGTGCGCGGCCCGAGGAACAGCAGGCGCTTTACGATTACGGCAATGAGATAGGCATCGCCTTTCAAATTATCGACGATGCGCTGGATTACGCCGAGGAACGGGAGAAGATCGGCAAGCCGCTCGGAATGGACTTGAAGGAGCGCAAGGTCACCCTGCCCCTGAGCCGTCTGCTCAAGGTGGCCAAGCCCAGCGAAAGGGCGGTCCTGGACGCGGTGCTGCAAAAGGAGTCGATTGACGATGAGGACGTGCTGACCGTGGTGGGCATGATGCGGGATCATGAAGTCCTGCCCTATACCCTGGGGGAGGCCCGGAAATTTGTGGAAAAGGGAAAGTCGAAGCTCGCCATGCTGCCCGAATTGCCCGAGCGCCAGACCCTCACCGAACTGGCCGATTTTGTGGTGGATCGAGAACTGTAACCCGGGAGCTTCCGGCCATGAAAAATTCATTGCTGCTGATCGCCAGGCAGGCCATATACGATAATACTTCCGGCCGTGGATGCTATTCCCCGCCCTCAGCAGCAGAGGGCGGCGTGGCCCAGGGCTGTTTTGTCTCCCTGAAAAAAAAGTCCAAACTGCGCGGCTGCATGGGCACTATGGTGCCCACCCAACCCACCCTGGAGGCGGAAGTGGCGGCCAATGCCCTGGCCGCTGCCCTGCGCGATCCCCGCTTTCAGCCTGTGCGCCTGGAAGAACTCGACCTGATCCGAATCTCCATCGATTTACTCTCCCCTTTGGAAGAAGTGCGATCGGAGGCCGAACTCGATCCGGTAGTTTACGGATTGATGGTACGTGCCGGAAGGAAGAAGGGTCTGCTGCTGCCCGACTTGCCCGGAGTGCGCACGGTGCAGCGGCAGATTGAGATTTGCCGGGAAAAGGCGGGCATCCCCGCCGGAAAGCCGGTGACCATGGAGCGCTTTGTGGTAGAGCGCATCGAAGAATAAGCACCGGCCCGGCCACAGGGCCCGGCCCCAGGGAGGGAGATCAAAAGGGAGCGCAAGCAACGTGGAAGTCATACCCTGCGGTGCGGCGGCAGAGGCGGATTTTCTTTTTACCATCTCCTCATGCGCACCCACCCGGTAAGCGGCCGCAAATCATTATTTTGCAGCATCATCACCGCGGGCATCGCAGGCTGGAGCCCGGTGGCCTCCTGTTATCTGTTGCAAAAGCTGCGAGAAAACGTGGATCTACCACATCTCTACTACAATCATGACTGGCGCGTGGGAGACGTAGTAATGTGGGACAACCGCTGCACCAACCACAAGCGTACCCGGATCGCCCCCGGTGAATGCCGGCTGCTGTACCGGGTGCAGATCGCGGGAAGCAGACCATTCTAACGATGAGCATGGCCCAGCCACATATTGCTGCGGCGGAATCTGTCACAATATCTCCATATAGATTATTAAGCCTTCGCTTGCTCAAAACGAAATTTCCTGTATAAGGTTGCTAGATAGCCTGAGGTAGGGCTACAGGTTGTTTTCCCCGGGGTAAGGGGGGTACCTGAAAGGATTTCGGGATACTTATAACCAGCATGGATGCTTATATGATCGCCAGGCGCCTGCTGGCGGCCGCGCTTTTCCTAGGCACCGCCTTTCCGGTCCTTGGGTCCGATCCGGGCCCCGTTTTCATTCCATACAAAACCCAATCGCCGATGCAGGTATCGTTGATTCCTGTATTCGCCGAAACCGTTGTCCCACTGAACCCGGTCAGTGTCTCGGCGTTCAACGCCGGGTTGCGTGATGCGCCACCCGGGGAGCGGGGTGCGGCGGATGCAGATGGTGCCGGCAGGGAGGCCGTCGACGTCTGTGCATCCATGCCTGCCCGGACATGGATGACCAGTGTGCTTAGACAGGTGGTGCTATGGCTTGCCGAACGGGAATGCTCCGGCGTGGAGGAATTCACCGCGCCCGCGCCTAATCCTGTGCTGCATCTCAGGCAGGATGCACGCGGAGATTCCCGCAGACAGTTCCACCTGTACCCCCATGAGGCCGCCGACAAGTATTTGCGGAAATTTCTGAAAATCAATGGCGGAGCGTTCCTGCGGGGCGTGCGCCGGTCCGGGCGTTACCTGCCCATGATCTTCCGCATTTTCCGGGAGGAGGGTCTGCCCGAGGCGCTGGCCTATCTTCCCGCGGTGGAAAGCAATTTCAATCCGCGGGCCCGCTCCCCGGCACGGGCGATGGGCATGTGGCAGTTCATGATCACCACGGCGCGCCGCTTTGACCTGCAGGTGCGCTATCCCTGGTATGATGAGCGGCTGGACCCGGAGCGCTCCACCCGCGCCGCCGCGCGCCTGCTGGCCTACCTGCATGACCGCTATGCCAATTGGGAACTCGCCCTGGCCGCCTACAACGCCGGCGAGGGTCGGGTCAACCGGGCCATGCGCGAGGCCCGCGCGGAAGGTCAGGATCCCAACTATTGGAATCTGGACTTGCCGCCCCAGACCCGGGCCTATGTGCCGGCCTTTCTGGCCATGGCCAAACTCTACAGCTCGCCGGATGCTTTCGGCTACCCGGTGGACGGGCGCGAGCCTCCGGACACAACGGAATCCCTGGAGATGGACAGAGCGTCCTCCCTGGCGGAGGTGGCCCATCGCCTCGAGATATCCCTGCCGGAACTGGTGCGGCTCAACCTCGCCTGGCGGCGGGGCTACATTCCCGATGACCTGGAGCACAAGGTGCTTTTGCGGGTGCCCTCCGGCCTCAAGGAGCGGTTGCTGGCCTCCCTCGCGGACAATACCCCGGTGCGGCTGCCCTGGCTGACCCACGTTGTGGAGCGCAAGGAGACGCTCTCTCGCATCGCGCGGGGCTATGGGGTGAGCATGGCGTCTATCATGATGGTCAATCCCATCGCCGATCGGAACTTTTTGGGAATTGGACAAAGACTGGTCATTCCACTTCCACCCGGCGATTCCGTCGACGACAAACAGGCGGCGGAGAAGCGGGCCGAATACGCGCCGCCTCCGGAATCCGTGATGCACCTGCACCGGGTGCGCAAAGGTGAAACCTTGCGATCAATCTCCAAGCGGTATGGCGTCAGCACCAAGGATCTTCACCGTTGGAACGTTAAACTGGCGCTGCCCGTCCGGCCCTCCCAACAGATGGTGGTCTACTTGCCGCGGGAGATCCCTAAAAATTCCGTTGCGCTCCGCGCTCGCCGACCTTCCTGATTTCGACCCTAGCTCCCGGCTGCCTCGTACGAGGCAGCCGGGACGGATTGCGCCCAAGTGAGAAATGTGGCGCAATGGGTTTTCTCCACGATTCCCGGCATCTGCACTGCGAAAGGGCGGGGGGCAACAATAATAAAGAGGTGTCATGGACGGAATGGAACGTTGGAAGGGCAAGGTGGTATTGGTCACCGGCGCCTCGGTGGGAATCGGGAAGGCCACCGCCGAAACCCTGGCGCGGGCGGGCATGAAAACCGTCCTCTGTGCGCGCAACGTGGAGCGGCTGCTTGATCTGCAAGCAGAGCTGGAATCCGAAGGGGCCACAGTACTGCCCGTGCCCACGGACCTGCAAAAAGAGGAGGAAATCCGTGCGCTCTTCGATGAGATTCGTAAGGCATGGGGCGGCGTGGATGTGCTGATCAACAATGCCGGGCTGGGCTATGTTGGGACCCTCGCCGAGCAGCCTCCGGAGGAATGGCGCGATATACTCGACGTAAACGTGTTGGCCCTTTCGCTCTGTGTGCAGGAGGCGCTCAAGGATATGGAGGGCAAGGCGGAGGGGCAAATTATCAACGTGTCTTCGATCGCTGGACACCGCGTGCCTCCCGGCACGAGCAATCCCTACTATGCTATCAGCAAGCACGCCGTGAAGGCGTTTACCGACGCGCTGCGCATGGAACTGGTGGGCAAGGGCAGCCCCATCCGCGCGGGAATGATTTCCCCGGGCATGGTGGAAACCGAGTTTCACGAGCGCGCCACCAAAGGCACGGAGGACAGCAAGGCGTTCTATTCCCGCTTCCGGGTGCTCGACGCCTCGGACGTGGCCAGCGCGATCTGCTACATGCTGGCGGTACCCTCCCATGTGGCCATCCACGACATTGTCATGCGCTCGGTCGCCCAGCCCCACTAGTGCCGGGCGGCAGCCTGCCTCCGGCTTCCCTCTCGCCCTCTGCCATGGATTCGGGTACCCTTTGCGGAGTATGCGCCGCCCCGCGCGGCGGCGTCCGCGCCGGCGGGTGCTTGGCCCATTCCGGAGCGGGACAAAGCAATCTGGCGTAGTGAGATGAGCGACATTCCCTTCGAAGTGGACCTGTCCAAGCCTCCTTCCGAGCAAAAGGACGGCGGGGAGGGGCCGGATTCCGTCCTCCGTCCCGAGGGCGCGCAACGCAAGTCCTGGACGGTCAGCCAGCTCACCCGCCGCATCCGGCAACTGCTGGAAGGCGAGTTGCCGCAGGTGATGGTGGAAGGGGAAGTTTCCAATGCCAAGCAAGCGGCCTCGGGCCATCTCTACTTCAACCTCAAGGACGAGGGTGCGCAGATCCGTTGCGTGATGTTCCGCAACGCCGCCCAGGGTCTGCGCTTTACCGTGGTGGACGGGCTGCAGGTGCTCCTGCGGGGGCGGCTCTCCGTATACGAGGTGCGGGGCGAATATCAGATTCAGGTGCTGACCCTGGAGCCCCAGGGCACCGGCGCCCTGCAACTGGCCTTCGAGCAGCTTAAGAAAAAATTGGAGGGAGAGGGGCTGTTCGCCGCGGAGGCCAAGCAGCCCCCGCCCTTCCTGCCCAGGCGCATCGGGATCGTCACCTCACCCACGGGAGCGGCGATCCGTGACATGCTGCAGGTGCTGGAGCGGCGCTTCCCTGGCCTGCCCGTGCTGCTGCATCCGGCCGCGGTGCAGGGGGCCCAGGCCGCCCCGGAGATTGCCGAGGGCATTAGAACCCTGAATCGGATGGCCGCGGCCCAGAACATCGACGTGATCATCGTGGGGCGGGGCGGGGGCTCCGTGGAAGACTTGTGGGCCTTTAACGAGGAGGAAGTGGCGCGGGCCATCTTCGCCTCAACCGTGCCGGTAATCTCAGCGGTGGGTCATGAGGTGGATTTCACCATCGCCGATTTCGTGGCCGACCTGCGGGCGCCCACGCCCTCGGCCGCGGCGGAACTGGCCGTGCCCAACCGCGCGCACCTGCTGGCCACCTTATCGGCCCTGCGTGCCCAGCTCATTAACCGCATCACGGATGAGCTCGAGCTGGCACGGGAGCGCTGGAGCAGTCTGCGGGCCCGCCTGGGAAGTCCGGAGGGGGCGATCCAGCAGGTGGTGCAGCGGGTGGACGATCTGCGGGAGCGCAGCGAGCAGAGCCTGCGGCGCATCCTGGAGCTTTATAATGAACGGCTGGGCCAAGCCTCCGCGCGGCTGCGCGTGGCGCGTCCGGATCGCCTGCACCGCCTGCACCGGGCCGCCCTGCGCGGGCTGGAAGGTCAACTCGGCCCCGCCTTGCGCCGCTATCTAAGGCGAATGCGCGAAAAATTGGCGGCGCAGGTGGAATTGCTGGAATCACTCAGTCCGCTCACCGTGATGAAGCGCGGTTACGGCGCCGTGCAGGATTCCACCGGCAAGCTGCTGCGCTCCGTGCACGGGGTGAAGGCCGGGGATGCCTTGAAGGTGCGTCTGCAGGACGGGTCGTTGGATGCGCAGGTGAACACGGTAAACGAGGACCCGCCGGCTGACAATTGAGAGCAAAATTCTGGTATAACCCGCACACCTCACCATTGTATTAGACGCCGGGCGCCGTCAACTACGGGAACCAAATACGAGCAGAAGCAATGGCAAAGAACATCACACCCCGGGAAGAGAACTACTCCCAATGGTACCTGGACGTCATCGCCGCGGGTCAACTGGCCGATCATGCGCCGGTAAAAGGCTGCATGGTGATCCGCCCCACCGGTTATGCGGTGTGGGAGCAGATGCAGGGCAAGCTGGACCGCATGTTCAAGGAGACGGGGCACCAGAACGCCTATTTCCCGGTGTTGATTCCCGAGCATTTTATTAAGAAGGAGGCCGAGCACGTGGAGGGCTTTGCCCCGGAGCTGGCGGTGGTCACCCACGCAGGGGGCAAGAAACTGGAGGAAAATCTGGTGGTGCGGCCCACATCGGAAACGATGGTCGGCTACATGTACGCCCAGTGGATTCAGAGCTACCGGGATCTGCCCGTGCTGATCAACCAGTGGTGCAACGTGATGCGCTGGGAAATGCGCACCCGGCTCTTCCTGCGCACCTCCGAATTTCTGTGGCAGGAAGGTCATACGGCCCACGAGACGGAAGAAGAAGCCGAGGAGGAAACCCTGCGCATGCTGGAAATCTACCGGCGCTTCCAGGAGGATGACCTGGCCATGCCCGTGCTGGTGGGGCGCAAGTCGGAGGCGGAGAAGTTCCCCGGCGCCCTGCGCACCTACAGCGTGGAGGCGATGATGCAGGACCGGCGGGCCTTGCAGTCAGGCACCTCCCACAATCTGGGGCAGAATTTCGCCCGCGCCTTCGACATCGATTACCTGGCCCGCGACAATACCCGGAAACTGGTGCATACGACCAGCTGGGGTTGCTCCACCCGCATGATCGG
>JAPUIH010000246.1 GCA_027297205.1 SAR324 cluster bacterium
ACGAAGTGTGAGGCGGAGCCTCCTGGCCAACGGCGCCGGGCCCGGCGGGCAATCCAGAGGTAAAGCCAGCGTGGCCGGCAGCGCCTGGTGCTGCTCATATTCTGAAGTGAGACTGGGGAGCGGCTCCAGGGTGGAGCAAGCATCCATTGACATTGGGGCCGCTTTGCGGTTGGTATTCTGCGGTTCGTATTTCCGGTTTATCACAAATCGACAGGATTTGGCCCATGAGTCTTCCCAAGCGGCTGGGGATCACCCTGCCCATTCCTCCCGATGTGGACGCCACCATGGCCCGTGCGTTGTGGGCCGAGCAGCGCGGCATCGACGCCATTTGGTTCGCCGACGCGGGCGGCGCCGATTCGCTCACCCTGGCCGCGGCCATCGCCATGAAAACCGAGCGCATACGCCTGGGCATGGGTATTGTGCCCGTGTACACGCGTACCCCGGCCCTGTTCGCCTCCACGGTGATGACCCTCTCCCATCTGGCGCCGGGGCGCATCATCATGGGGCTGGGCTCCTCCAGCCACGCCATGATAGAGGGCTGGCACGGCATCCCCTTTGAAAAGCCCCTCACCCGGGTCAAGGAGGCCACCCAGATGCTGCGCAAGATGCTCACCGGGGAGCGGGAAACCTACCAAGGCCGGACCCTGCGCAGCAGCGGCTTCCGGCTCGCGCCCCCGGCCAAGGGTGAGGTGCCCATTTACCTTGCGGCCCTGCGCCCAAATATGCTGGAGATGGCCGCGGAGGTGGGCGACGGGGTGGTGCTGAACAGCTTCCCCGTGGAAGCCCTGCCGCGCATGATGGAACATATGCGCATCGGGGCCGGGCGGGGCGGCAAAAACCTGGAGCAGATGGAGATCGTGAACCGCCATCATGTGGCCGTCACGGACGACGTGGCGGCGGGGCGGGAACAGTTCCGCGCCTATTTCACCGGGTATTTCGCCACCCCGGTCTACAACAAGTTTCTGGCCTGGTTCGGCTACGAGGAGGCGGCCCACAGCCTGCGGGAAGGCTGGCGGGAAAAGGACCGCGCCAGGACCGCCGCGGCCATGAGCGATGAATTGATAGACAGAATCGCCGTGATCGGCAATGCGGACCGGTGCCGCGACCTCGTGCGGGAGTACCTGGCCGAAGGCATCACCACGCCCGTCATCAACCCCATCTCCAACGATCCGGCCCAGATCGCCGCCACCTTCGAGGCCTTCACTCCGGAGAACTTTCCCCTATAAATAAAGCGCCAGGATCATTTCATCCCCACCCCGCCCCTCCCCCTTGATGGGGGAGGGAGTAGCAGCGCCAGCAAGTCAGGGGGGTCGAAACACTCCACACCCTATTGTGGGTGCCACGGACAAACTCGTTTGTCCGTGCATTTGGTGCCAGTGCTGATTGGGAACTCACGGACAAACCAGTTTGTCCGTGCCACCCGAAGTGCCCATAGGCGATATTACAGCATGCATTGCTGGGGCAGGGGGATTGCAGAATAGCTGCCCCTTCGCTGGCAAGGGAAGAGGGAGCAGGCGGCAGGAAACACGATCATAATTTCTTGCAAGGAGCTGTCATGGATCTGGAAATCAAAGGCAAGATCGCCCTGGTCACCGCCGCTTCGAAAGGGCTGGGCCGGGCCAGCGCGGAGGAACTGTCCCAGGCGGGCTGCCGGGTGGCCATCTGCGCCCGCACCACGGCGCAGGTGGAAGCCACAGCCCGGGAAATCTCCGCCGCTTCGGGCCACGAGGTACTGGCCTTCAGCGCGGATATGTCCAAGGAAGCCGACATCAACCGCCTGCTGGACGAGGTGCGCGGCAAGCTGGGCGACCCGGAAATCCTGGTCATCAACGCCGGGGGGCCGCCCGCGGGCAATTACGACAACACCCCCATTGAGGAATACCCCAAGGCCATCGAGCTGACCCTGATGAGCGGGGTGCGCCTCACCCATGGCTGCCTGCCGGCCATGCGCAAGGCGGGCTGGGGTCGGATCGTGATGATCTCCTCCATCTCCGTCAAGCAGCCCCTGCCCTTCCTGCTGCTCTCCAACATGGCGCGGGCGGGGCTGACCGGCTTCATGAAGACCGTGGCCAGCGAAATCGCGGCCTCCGGGGTGACCGTCAACGCCGTGCTGCCCGGCTCCCACCTCACGGACCGCATTCGCTCCACGGCGGAGAAGCGCGCGGCGGACGAAGGGCGGCCCCTGGAGGATATTCTGGCGGAAACCGCCTCCCACATTCCCATGCGCCGCATCGGCGAGCCGCGGGAACTGGCGGCCCTGGTGGCCTTCCTGGCCTCCGGCCGCTCCAGCTTCATCACCGGCACCAGCACCGTCGTAGACGGTGGGGCCTACGCGGGGCTGATGTAAGGGGAGCGAGAGGGCCGGTTTCACACCGGTAACAGCGCGGACGGTGGGGCCTACGCCGGGCGATGTAAGGGGGGCGAAGGGTGTCAGACGCGAGGCTGAGGGAAGGAGGCACAGTGCGGCAGGACGGCGGGGCCAACGCGGGGCTGAAGTAAGGGGGGCGAAAGGAGGACGGGCGAAGGAAGGGGTTTCTGAGCAAGTGGGCGAGCAGCGTTCGACGGGATCAGCGGTTGGTCGGGCAAGGAGTCAGACATGCGGAAAGGATTTCTCTCGCGGTTTGAGGCTCTATCCACTCAATCAGACTCCAGGCTTAAAGAAATTGGCGAGGTCGGTAATCAAATGGCAAAAGAACGAATCCAGACCGCAGAAAAAAGAGAATATCGAGAAATGTACAATTAAGCTTCAATTTCGATAATTTCGAGTTGTTTGCTCCAGCATTTTAAATTCGCATAACCCAAAAGCCGCCGTGCGGCGATCTCTCCCCCCTCCCTCCGCTTTGGGCTGGAAATTCTCCCGCGCGCACTATATTCTCCCTGCAATCCCGGTGATTGGATGAAGCGCGGGCCAAGGCGCTAATCCATATTTTCCGCAAGACGCCCTGGCGCCCTTGCCGCCTGCCGCCCTGCTCTGGGCGCAATATCAGCGCGCCAAACACAAGCGAGGAATTGCCTGATGGCCAAGCAAGTCAAGAGCGAATCGAAAACGATGAGCGGCGGTCACGCCGTGGTGGAATGCATCCGCCGCGAGGGCGTGCGCCATGTCTTCAACGTGCCGGGGGAGAGCTACCTGGCCGCCCTGGACGGCTTCTTCGACGTGCCGGAGATCACGCTCATTACCAACCGCCACGAAGGTGGAGCCTGCTACATGGCCGAGGCCTAC
>JAPUIH010000247.1 GCA_027297205.1 SAR324 cluster bacterium
TGATAATACGGGATGATTTCTGCAAGCGCCGCGTTGGCAGCCCACGCAGACGGGGCGTCCCGGCCCCTCTTTCACAGCGCAGCCCGGATAAAATCAGTGCAAATACCGCCTTTATTTCGCTTTGGAATCGCACGCGGGCTCTTGCGCGGCGCGCCGATTGCCGTGCTCGCCGTGCTGCTGCTCGGGGCAGGATGTGAAACCAAGCAGGAGCCGCCCGCCCGCAAGAGGTCCGCTCGTCAGCTGCCCTCCCAGGATATGATCAGCTTCATGGACCGGGGCCGGGAACTGGCCATGAAGGGGGACTACGGCAGGGCACTCTCGGAATTCAACAAGGCGCTGGAGATCGACCCCAAGAACGCCGAGGGTTATTACAACCGGGGCCGCACCTTTCTGGAATTGAAAAAATACGGCCGGGCCGCGGCGGACTTTACCCGTTCCATTGCATTGGACGATTCAGACGAGGACAGCTTCAACAACCGTGGCATCGCCTACTACCACATAAAGAATTATCCACTGGCCATTAAGGATTTCAGCCATGTGATCCGGCTGCAGCCCAACGACGCCGGAGCCAACGCCCATTACAATCGTGGCAACGTCTATTCCAGGCTGCAGCAGCTTGAACGGGCCATAGAGGATTATTCGCTGTCCATCAGGCTCGATCCGCAATCTCCCTCCGCTTATATCAACCGGGGCCGCGCCTACAATCAACTGGGGCGTCATGATGAGGCCATCGCCGATTTTGAGAAGGCTATGGAAATCAACCCCAACGACCCGCTGCCCTATTTTAATCGGGGCATCACCCACTATTTGCGCCGGGAATTCAAGCGTGCCATTCCCGAATTCGAAGAGGCGCTCAAGCGTGATCCTGGCCTCGCGCCGGCCCACAATAATCTCGGTCTGACCTATTACCAGTTGGTGCTCCTGGAGGAAGCGCAGCAGGCCTTCTCGCGGGCGATAGAAGTGAATCCCAAACTGGTGCAGGCGTACAACAACCGTGGCATTATCCACAAAAAGCAGAACCAGTACGAAAAGGCGATCAAGGACTATACGCGTGCCATTGAGATCGATCCCGGATTTGCCCCGGCCTATAACAACCGTGGCTCGGTCTTCAAAAACCAAAAAGTCTACGAAAAAGCCCTGACCGATCTCGATCAGGCCGTGCGGCTCAACCCCAATAGCGTCCTGCCCTACCTGAACCGGGGCATCGTGCTCTATCTGCTGAGGGAATTCCCTAGGGCCATCGTGAACTACGACAAGGCCATCAATCTCAATCCGGAGTTCGGGCTGGCCTATCTCAACCGGGGATTCACCTACAAGACCGTGAAAAAATACCGGAAGGCCCTGGCGGATTACGATCAGGCGGTGGAACTTCTGCCCGGTTTTCCCCAAGTGTATTTCAACAGGGGCAACGCCCACATGGAACTGGGCAACAACAAGCTCGCCATTGCGGATTACGACAAAGCGATTTCCCTGCTGCCCAGTTATCTAATGGCCTACAACAACCGGGGGTTGGTGTACGCGAATCTGAAAAACTACCCGCGGGCCATCACGGACTTCGATCGCGCCATCGAGCTTGGTAGAACCACCGCATTTCCTTACAGCAACCGCGGCTTGGCGCTCAGCAATCTCGGACAGAATGAGAAAGCCCTGGCCGATTTCAGCCGCGCCATCGAGCTTAATCCCAAGCTGGCCAGCCCCTATCAGCACCGTGGTCAGTCCCAGCTGGCTTTGCGGAAGAAGAACGCGGCCTGCCGCGATTTTCGCAAAGCTTGCAAACTGCAATCGGACAAAGCCTGCGCCCTGGCCAAGCGCAACTGCTGAAGCGCAATTGGCAGGAGTGGCGTGCGGCCTGCGACTCCGCGAATCCAACCCGCCGGGCGTCCATGGACCTCTTCGATCATTCACGGGATCAACAACTGAACCAGCAAGCGCCGCTGGCCGCGCGCATGCGCCCGCGCAGCCTGGACGAATTTCAGGGCCAGGAGCATATCCTGGGGCCGGGCCGTCTGCTGCGCCGGGCCATCGAGGCCGACCAGCTTTCCAGCCTGATTTTCTATGGCCCCCCCGGCACGGGCAAAACCACCCTGGCGCGCATCATCGCCTGCACCACGCGCGCTCATTTTGAGGCCATCAACGCCGTGCTGTCCGGTGTGGCGGACATCCGCAAGGCCGTGGCCGACGCTGAAGCGCGGCTGGGGCAGCATGGCCTGCGCACCATCCTGTTCGTGGACGAGGTGCACCGCTTCAACAAGGCCCAGCAGGACGCCCTGCTGCCCCACGTGGAGTTCGGCACGGTAATCCTGGTCGGAGCCACCACGGAAAACCCCTACTTCGAAGTCAACAAAACCATTCTCAGCCGCTCGCGCGTCTTCCAATTGCGCTCCCTGGAAGAGGCCGATCTGGCCGAGATTGTGCGGTCCGCCCTGCTGGACGAAGATCGTGGCTATGGCGGGCGCAAGGCCGTGATCGAGGAGGATGCCCTGGCCCACCTGGTTCACGTGGCCAACGGGGACGCGCGGGCCGTGCTGAACGCCCTGGAACTTGCGGTGGAAACCACGCCCCCCGCCCGTGGCGGCCGCATCACCATCACCCTGGAAGTGGCCGAGGAATCCATCCAGCGCAAGGCGGTGCTGTACGACAAGGAGGGCGACGCGCACTTCGACACCATCTCCGCGTTCATCAAGTCCCTGCGCGGCTCCGATCCGGACGCGGCGCTGTACTGGATGGCGCGCGTGGTTTATGCCGGGGAGGACCCGCGCTTTCTTTTCCGGCGCATGCTGATTTTTGCATCGGAGGACGTGGGTCTGGCCGATCCGGAGGCCTTGAACGTGGTGGTGGGCGCGGCCCGCGCCTTTGATTATGTGGGTCTGCCCGAGGGCCGTTTTCACCTGGCCGAAGCCTGCCTGTACCTGGCCACCGCGCCCAAGAGCAACACCGCCTTCGCCTTTTTCGACGCCCTTTCCGCCGTGGAGCGTGAGCGCAACGGGGAGGTGCCGGGCCATCTCAAGGATGCGAACCGCGACGGCGAGGGTTTGGGCCACGGCCAGGGTTATCTGTACCCCCATTCCTACCAGGATCATTGGGTGGGCCAGCAGTACCTGCCCGACAGCCTGCAAGGGCGGGTCTTTTACGAGCCCGGCCGGAGCGGATACGAGGGAAAGATGCATGGGCGGGTGCTGCGCCTGCGGGAGGCTCAGCTGGCCGCCGTGGCGGAAACGGCCGCCGCCCTGCCCGGTCACTTCGCCGGTGGCATGCCAGCTAACTTCGCCGGGGGCAAGCCCGGTGCAGCGGAAGAGGATGCGGCGCCCGCGGCCTCGGGGGACTGGCGGCTGCGCTCCCAGGGCACCCTGGGCGCGCATCTGGAGGCGCTGCGTGAGCGGGCCTTCGAGTTGTGCGAGCTGGGGCGTCAGCATTTGGTGCTCGACGCCTGCGCGGGAACGGGCCTGCTCACCTGGGAGGCAGTGCGCCGGGCGGAAGAAGGGGGGGTGTGGAGCCGGGTTGAAACCGGGCAAGAGGCCGCCGCCCTCAAAGAGCAAGCGGCGCGCCTGCCTACCCTGAGCGCGCCTGTGGTGCTCTGTGGCGAGTTGCAGAACCTGCCCGGCCTGATCGCCGGACAAGCGGCGGGAGAAGTGCGCTTCGACCGCATCCTGGCCCGCAACGCCCTGGGCCGTTCCCCGGCCAAGTCGGAGCGCATCGCCCTGCTGGCCGGCCTGCTCGCGCCTGGGGGACGGCTGCTGCTGATCGAGCCGGTGCCCCGCCTGGGCGAGCGCCTGTTGGCCGGTCAAGACTGGGAAGGACTGCCCGCGGCCCTGGTGCGCCGGGTGCTGGCCGCCGAGGAGCAGATCTACGCCGATCCGGAAGACCCCATGGTAAACTGGGACGGTGGGGATCTCGAAACATGGTGCGCGGAAGCGGGACTGCGGGTGGCGGCCCGGGAAGTGGCGGGCAGCATGGTCGAGTTTCCCGTGGATCAGGCATTGCTGGGGCGCTGGTTCGGCGCGCCCGGTGCTGCGGAATCT
Source organism: SAR324 cluster bacterium (assembly GCA_027297205.1). Classification (GTDB taxonomy): domain Bacteria; phylum SAR324; class SAR324; order SAR324; family JACQKK01; genus JAPUIH01. The sequence continues at coordinate 4,020 of JAPUIH010000247.1, forward strand.
GGCCCGAGCGCCGGCAAGCTGGGGGCATTGCTGGGCAAGGACGCGCGGCGCGTGCGGCATCATCTGGAGCAGGCGTTGGCCGGAAAGGCCCTGCGGCGAAGAATCGCGGTGGCCTTCGTGCTGGCCGAGGCCCCCCCAGCGCAGTGACATGCTGGCCGGGGGGCCCCCGGCACAGTGACAACGGAAGGAAAAACGGAGCGGAGCGATGACCACCACCAACCTGATCTGCTGGAACTGCGGGCGGGAGCTTCCCGATGTGCCCCTGCCCGTGGGGCGGGGAGAGGAATGCCCCGAATGCGTGGCTGCCGTGAGGGCCTGCCGCATGTGCCGCTTTTACGATCCGAACGTGAGCAACGATTGCCGGGAGCCCATGGCCGACGTGGTGGCCGACAAGGAGCGGGCCAATACCTGCGACTACTACAGCCCAGCCAGCGCGGGGAAGGAAAGAGACGAGGGGGAGGCCGGGGAAGCGCGCGCGAAGCTGGAGGCTTTGTTCGGAAGCAGCGCGGAGAGGAAGTCTTCCCTAGCCGATGAGGCCGCCTCCTTCGGGGAATCGGGGCAGTCGGAAGCGGACCGGTCCCGGCGCAAGCTGGAGGAAGCGTTCGGTAAGAAGGACGAGTGAAGTCCGCAGCACCTGTCCCTGATCATTCCCGGGATGAATCCCGGAGGGCGACCTTGACCAGCCCCGCCAGCTCCTTTTCCAGTTCAGTCCGCTTGACCTCCAACATGTCCCGCAGTTCCTTCTTGCGCAGGAACAGGAAGAACACCTTGATGTTGTCCCAGATGCGCTCACGCTCCCTGCGCACGTAAAGTCCGACCGCCGCGCTGGGCAGCAGCGACGCGGCGTAGAGCACCGCGGCCAGGGTGCCCCCTAAGGTGTATACCGCGGCGGTCTGCGCACCCCAGAACATCCCGAAGAACAGCATGCCCAGCAGAATTTTCGCCGTGTCGTACTCGTAGCGGTCCTTGGCGATGCGTACGGCGAGCAGTCCCGTGAGCACATAGGGCAAGGCTGAGTTGAGGGAACCCCAAGCCGCCAGGGGCAACCCCAGCAATATGATGGTCAGGCTGCGCATCACGAAGCGTGTGACCAGGCCAGGCGTGTAGCGCACGGTAAGGTGATAGTCGCGCACGCCGAAGCGCTCGCAAAGCCGCTCGAACTGCCGCAGCCGCCGCGCCGCGTCCATCAGCAGCGAGGGCGCCCGCCGCCGCAGCCGGTTCTGAGCGTCTATCAGCTTTTGCAGGGAGCGAAAGCGCTGGCTCAGCTTGCGCCGGCGGTATTTTCCGCGCCGCAGGTTGAAGAAGCGCTCCAGGCGCCGCAGCAGATCCAGATCGTCCCAACTTTCCAGATTAAGGGTGACCCGGCCCAGGGCGGCATGGATATCTCCCGTGATACGCACGGCGGCCTCTTGCGGCGTTTCCCCCTCCCGCCGTTCCACGGGTACCGGTGAATCGATTTTCACCAGCACGCTGCTCCGGAAGCGTCCCACATCGCTGAAGTTAAGCCCGATCGGCAGCAGCAAGGGCGCGCGGCCATTGCGTTCAAGCGCGCCCAGGGCCAGCCGCGCCGCCCCGGTTCTCATCTCCAGCAGCCGAGGCTGGTGGTGGCTGGCGCCTTCCGGGAAAATCAACAGCACCTCGCCCGCCGCGAACATCTGGTAGCATTTTTCGAAGGAATCCACGTTCTGGCTTGTGTCGCCGCCGCTGTCCTGGCGGCGATACACGGGAATGGCCTGCATGATGGCCAGCAGGGGCCGCAGCAATGGATTGCGGAAGAGCCCGCTGCGCGCCAGGGGATGCACGGGCCGCGGGCAGGCGGCCTGCACCACCGCCGCATCCGCGAATGCGCTGGGATGGTTCGCGCAGAGCAGCACCGGTCCCTGCCGGGGCAGATGCTCCAGGCCATCCACCTCGGTGCGGCGGTAGAATACGCGCAGCACGGCCAGGCAAAACCAGCGCCAACCCACTTGCAGCGGTGCGGCGGCGTTCCTTGAGCCCGGCGTGGAGCCATTGCCTTGGGTAGATTCCATCCCTCCCCCCGAATCAGCCCGCAGGTCTAGAAGCGCCGGCAGGGCTCCACCGCTGAGATCCTACCCCTTATGGCGGAATTTCCCAAGCATGGAGGCCAGCCGGCGCGGGATCAATGGGCCGGGGAGGGGCTTGCGCCCAGTGAGCGGATGGGACGGCGCTTATGCTCTGTCTGAAAACTCAGTTCCGTGTGCCTGAGGAAGCCGCCTGCGGCGGCTGTCTCGCAGGCCACTGGCATAAATAATTCTCCACACCCATCGAGACGGGGCATTCGCCCCTCCTCAGGGAATTGGGTAGTGTTTTCAGAAAGGGCCTAGCTTCCAGGATGAAGCGCCAGACCGATCACCCAGGATTCACCTTCCAGGCTGCGCTCCACGGAGAACTGGGCGGCGTCTCCGTCGTCCGCCCATTCCGCAGCCAGGGTCTCGGCCATGATGAGCTCCCGGTGTCCCGCCAGGGCTTCCTCGACACCCTTGCTGCCCCGGATATTGAGGCGGATGCGGTCGGAAACGTTGAGGTTGGCCTGCTTACGGGCGTCCTGCACCGTGCGCACCAACTCCCGCGCCAGGCCTTCGCGCAGCAGCGCCTCGTCCAGGCGGGTGTCCAGGGCCACCAGGTAGCCCTCGTCCTCGGCGGATTCGTAACCCTCCGCGGAGGCCGTTTCCACCAGTACGTCCTCCGGCCCGAAGTCCAGACTTTGCCCGTCCGCTTGTAGGGTAAAGCCCTCGCCCCGGGCCACGCTGGCCGCGATCTCCCGGCCTTCCGCATCTTGCAGGGCCTGCCGGATGGCGGGGATGAGCTTGCCATAGCGTTTGCCGATGCGTGGCAGGTTGGGCTTGATGCGGTAGGTGATGATTTCCGCGTCCGGGGCGATGAACTCAAGGGCCTTTACGTTGAGCTCTTCCAGGATCTGCCCCCGGTTCTGTTCGACCGCCTGCCGGGTGGAGGCATCGGGCACGCGCAGCAGCATTTTCGCCAGGGGCTGGCGCACCCGATGGCCCGTGGCGGTGCGCGCCGCGCGGCCCAGGCCCACCACCCGCTGCACCACCTCCACCTGGGCGATCAGGGTATCGTCCAGTTTGGCCGCGTCCGCCTCGGGCCAGGGTTCCATATGCACGCTGTGCGGCGCGCCGCGGTTGACGCCCAGGGTGAGGTTGCGGTGCACCGCCTCCGAAATAAAGGGCATGAAGGGCGCCATCAGCCGGTTCACGGTGACCAGGCATTCATAGAGGGTCAGGTAGGCGGCCTGCTTGTCGTCCTCCGCTTCCGATTTCCAAAAGCGGCGCCGGTTGCGGCGCACGAACCAATTGCTGAGCTGATCCACGAAATTCTCGATAGCCTCGCCGGCGCCCTTGGCGTCGTACTGGTCCATGGCCTCCGTGGCGGTGGCGACGGTACGGTGCAGCAGGGCCAGCACCCAGCGGTCGATTTCCGGACGCGCGGCCAGGGGTACGTCCCTGTGCAAGTCCACATGGTCCAGGTTGGCGTACATCACAAAGAAGGCGTAGGTGTTCCAGTAGGTGTTGAGGAAGGTACCCGCCACATCGGCGATGATGTCCACAGAGATGCGTTTCTGGGCCTCGGGCGCGACGCGGGCGGTGAAATACCAGCGCAAGGCGTCCGCGCCGGTGGTGTCGAACACATCGTAGGGATTGACGATGTTGCCCTGGGACTTGGACATTTTTTTGCCCTCGCCGTCGACGATGTGACTCAGGCAGACGCAGTTGCGGAAGGACACCGTATCGGAGACCAGGGCCGCGATGGCATGCAGGGTGTAGAACCAGCCCCTGGTCTGGTCGATCGCTTCGCAGATGTAGTCCGCGGGAAAAGTCTGCTCGAATACCTGCTCGTTTTCGAAGGGGTAGTGCAACTGCGCATAGGGCATGGCCCCTGAGTCGAACCAGCAATCGATCACCTCGGGCACGCGCCGCATTTCCCTGCCCGTTTCCGGATGCTTGAAGCTGATCTCGTCCACGGCCGGCCGGTGCAGGTCCAGCTGCTTCAGATCGCGGCCCGTCAACGCTTCCAGTTCCGCCACCGAACCGATGCACATAAAGCCGTCCTCCCCGTCCGTCCACACGGGCAAGGGTGTGCCCCAAAAGCGCTCGCGGCTGAGCGCCCAATCCACGTTGTTCTCCAGCCAGTTGCCGAAGCGGCCGTCGCGGATGGATTTGGGCACCCAGTTGATGGTCTGGTTGAGCTCGATCAGACGGTCCTTGATGACGGTGGTGCGGATGTACCAGGCGTGCTTGGCGTAGTAGATCAACGGGTCGCCGGTGCGCCAGCCGAAGGGGTAGTTGTGCACATGGGTCCCTTTGCGGAACAGCAGGCCGCGTGCCTTCAGATCTTCCAGCAGTATGGGGTCGGCATCCTTGAAGAATTTGCCCGCCACCGGTGTCACGAAGGGCAGGAACGCGCCGTCCAGCCCCACCCCGTGCAGCACAGGCAGGCCGTGAGCCCGGCCCAGCTCCAGATCGTCCGCGCCATAGGCGGGCGCGATGTGGACGATGCCCGTGCCTTCCTCCGTGCTTACGAATTCCGCTTCCAGCACCACGCAGATCTCCTGCTCCACGGGAATGTAGTCGAACAGCCGCCGGTAGCGCATGCCCGTCAGTTGCGATCCCTTCACCGTGCGCAAGATTTCGCGCGGCGCATCCCCCAACACGCTCTCCACCAGGCTTTCCGCCAATATCAGCACCTCCCCGCCCGTGGCGGCATAGGCGTAGTCCACCCGCGGATTCACAGCCAGGGCCACGTTGGAGGGCAGGGTCCAGGGGGTGGTGGTCCAGATCAGAAAGGCCGTGTTGTCCTCGCCCTCGACGGGACAGCGCACATAGACGGAAGGGTCGGACACCTCCTGGTAGCCCTGGGCCACTTCATGAGAAGACAGGGTGGCGCCGATGCGCGGGTCGTAGGGCACGACCTTGTAGTCTTGCTGAATCAGCCCCTTGTCCCAGATTTGCTTGAGCAGGTGCCAGACCGACTCGATGTACTCGTTGTTCAGGGTATAGTAGGCGTTCTCCATGTCCACCCAGAAACCCATGCGCTCGGTCATCTCCTCCCAGGCGCCGATGTAGCGCATCACCGACTCGCGGCACATGCGGTTAAAGGCCTCCACCCCCACTTCAGTCTCGATGCGCTTCTTGTCGAAAATGCCCAGTTCCTTCTCGATCTCGTGCTCGACGGGCAGGCCGTGGGTGTCCCATCCCGCCTTGCGCGGCACGTGGTAGCCGCGCATGGTGCGGTAACGGGGGTAAATGTCCTTGAAGGTGCGGGCCAGCACATGGTGGATGCCCGGCAGACCGTTGGCGGTGGGAGGCCCTTCGTTGAAAGTGAACAGGGGGCGGCCCTTGGACATGGCGAGGGTTTTTGCAAAAACATCTTCCTTGCGCCAGAAATCCAGCATTTCCTTTTCCAGGCGGGGTCCATCATAGCGCCCCGCGACTTCCTGAAACTGCATGAGCCGTCCTTGCCTTTCGTAATTCGCTTCCCCTCGCGCGGCGTGCGGCACCGCTGCCGGAGCCATTATTTATCGCCTGCCGCGCAATGGCAACCGATAGCAATTGGACGCGTGAAAATCGGGTTCTGTAAATCCCGGCGAGCCCGCGTTTCACAATCCCGCAAAAACCGGTAGACAGTAGGGAACCGGGAATTCCCGCCTGCGCCGCCACAATTCCGGCCGGCGGACCCCAATCCCTGAATGTGTAACACGCCCACGGGAATCTCCATGCGCCTCGAGCTCGCCATCTGCCTGCGTTACCTGCGCTCCTCGCGCTCCGACGGCGCCATATCCTTCATTACCTGGGTGGCGTTACTGGGCGTGGTGCTGGGTGTGGCGGCGCTGGTGGTGGCCATGGCGGTGATGAACGGCTACCAGACCAATCTGGTGCGGGTCATGGCCAGTTCCCTGCCCCATGTTTCCCTCACTCCCGTCAGGAGTGGCGGTATCCAGGACGAGGCGCGGCTGCTGGAAACGCTCAGGGAGCGTTACCACCCACTTACGATCTCCCCCTACCTGATGCAGGAAAGCCTCGTGCGGGCCGCCGCGGGAGCCAGGGACAGCATTCAAGGGGTGATGATTCGCGGTATCGAGCCAAAGGTGGAAAGCGAAATTCCGGAGTTCCTGGCATTCCTGGACGATGGCAGCGAGGCGTGGAAAAACCTCCCGCAGGCGGAGCGGCAGCGCCGCGCTGCGGAAATGCTGCGCACCTTGGAAAATGAGGCCGAGCCGGGGGTGGCGCCCGTGCTGCTGAGCAGGTCCCTGGCACGCAAGCTGGGTGTGGGGCTGGGCGGACGGCTCATACCGCTGGAAATGCCGAATGCTGAACAGGGATTCAGCCCCATGCCCGTGGCGCAGCAGCTTACCGTGGTGGGATATTTCGAGACCGGCCTTACGATGCTGGACGAGTTGGTGCTGGTCACCCACCGCAAGTTCGTGCCCGCGCTGATGCCTGGCAAGGCACTGGCGGAGTCCCTCGGTATACGGATCGCCAACCCCCTGGATGCCGGGCAGGTAGCGCGGGAACTGCGCGCTCTGAGCATAATCGGCAATCATGGTTACTACGTCTACAGCTGGCTGGAGTCCAACAAGGGTATTTTTCAGGTCATCCGCATGCAAAAAGTGATGCTGTTCCTGGTGCTGATGCTGATCGTCGTAATCGCTTTTTTTGGCATGATGAGCGCCCTGACCATGATGGTGACCGACAAGACCAAGGAAATCGCCGTGCTGAAATCCCTGGGAGCAAAGGGCACGGGCATCATGATGATCTTCCTGGGCCAGGGCCTGCTGATCGGATTTGCGGGAACGGTGCTCGGGTTGGGGCTGGGGCTGTTGCTGAGCGGCGCGCTGGACACCTTCCCACTGATCGACATCCCGCCGGGCGTGTATCCTGGTACGGACAAGGTGCCCGTGCAGGTGGCATGGCTCGATCTGGCCTGGGTGGCCGGCGGAACAATGGTGGTGTGCCTGGCCGCGACCATCCTTCCCGCCAGGAAGGCCTTGGCCCTGCAACCAGTGGATGGCTTGCGCTACGGCTGACATTCTTTATGGCTGTTTTCCCGAACCCTCCTTGCCAAGCAGGGGCACGAACAGAACTCTTTCCAGGATGCGCTTTTTAAACGTGCCGTCAGCCAATTTGGTGATGAAGTAGAGGGCTTGCACCGATTCTCCGCCGATGGGAATCACCATCCGCCCACCGGGAGCAAGCTGTTGCAACAGGCTCTCCGGCGTTTTGGGGGCGCGGGAGCCCACCACGATGGCATCGAAGGGTGCATATTGCGGCCAGCCCAGACTGCCGTCTCCAAGCTGGGTATGGACGGGGGACTGTTGGTGGCGTTGGATATTGAGCCGTGCATTGAAATAGAGCCGGTCGTAAATCTCAATCGTGAACACCTCCCGCGCCAGATGGGAGAGCAGCACGGCCTGATAACCGGAGCCGGTGCCCACGTCCAGGACGCGCTCCCGGCCGGTCAGGGTCAGGGCTTGCAGGGCAAGGGCGATCACATAGGGTTGGGACACGGTTTGCCGGCAGCCAATGCCGATCGGAGCATCGGCCTCGGCCATGCGGCGGAAGCGCTGCGGCGTGAACTGGGCCCGGGACACCTCCGCGAACGCTTTCAGCACACGCTCGTCGGTGATGCGCCGCCGCACCAATTGGTCTTCAATCCAACGCGGCCAACGATTTGCACTGTGACGCTTCACTTTCGGCTCCCGTACACCCCAATAGAAATTGCCTGCATCCTCACTCTAGCGCGGATGCTGAATACTTGGAAAATCGGCCGCCTGAGGCACGGTGACGGGGGCTGCGCCGGAATTCACCGGATTCCATTTAATATTTGCAGAAACTTGGTTTATGCTGAATGAAATACCAGAAACGATTGCGGCGATTCCTTGCATACTCGGCGCACCGGGAGTTCTGGCGGAATGATTACAGGAGCGAATTAGATGAACAGCACTGAATACAGCGTCGACCTCCGTGACATCCAGTTTGTGCAGAAGGAGTTGCTTGGCGTGCAGAAACTGGTGGACTACGAACCCTTCGGCGAGTTCAGCGAAGAGGACTTCGACATGGTGCTGAGGGAAGGGAGCAAATTTGCCGAGTCCGTATTTGCCACCGTCAACAAAATTGGCGACGAGCAGGGCAGCAATCTCGAAAACGGGGATGTGGTTACGCCGGAGGGATTCAAGGAAACCTGGCGGCAATATGTGGAAAACGGATGGTTGGGCATCACCGGCAATCCACGCTTCGGTGGTCAGGGTCTGCCCCTTTCCGTGGCCATCGGCGTGATGGAATCACTCTACGGCAGCAATCCCGCACTCTATACCGTGCTTATGCTCACGGCCGGCGCGGCGGGGCTGATCAATGGGTTTGGCGACGAGCAACAGAAGACCGCCTATTGCGAGAAGATGTTAAACGGCACCTGGAGCGGCACCATGTGCCTGAGCGAGTCAGGCGCGGGCAGTGCGGTGGGTGATATCACGACCAAGGCCTTTAAGGCCGGGGACGGCGGGCACTATCTCATCAAAGGCACCAAGCAGTGGATATCCGGCGGCGACCACGACATGGCCGAAAACATTATCCATATGGTGCTGGCGCGTGTGGAGGGGGCGCCCGCGGGGCCCAAGGGCATCAGCATGTTTATCGTACCCAAGTTTCGGCTGGACGGGACGGGCCAGCCAGGGGCATCCAACAACGTGACCACGGTGCGCCTGGAGCACAAGTTGGGTATTAAGGCCTCGCCAACCGCCGTGCTCGAATTTGGGGGAAGTGGCGATTGCCATGGCTACTTGCTGGAGGCGGAAAACCACGGCCTCGCCCAGATGTTCAAGCTGATGAACGAGGCCCGCCTGACCATAGCTTACCAGGGCCTGGGCATCGCTTCGGGTGCGTACCGCAACGCGCTGGCTTATGCCAGGGAGCGGGAGCAGGGCATACCGATCGAACAGGGCAAGGAGCAGGGTGCCGAGCGCGTGGCGATCGTGCATCATCCGGACGTGCGCAATATGCTGATGACCATGAAGGCACTGGTGGAGGGTCTGCGGGGCTTGATTTACGCCGTGGCCTATTACAACGATCTGGCCCATCACGGTCCCGAGGAATCCCGCGGCCGCTATCAGGACCTGGTGGACATTCTCATTCCCGTCGCCAAGAACGCTGGCGCGGACCAGGGTTTCGAGGCCGTCCGGCTGGGCATGCAGGTGCTGGGCGGCGTGGGCTATACGGAGGAGTTCCCCTTGGCCCAGGCTCTCAGGGATACCAAGATCGCCTCAATCTACGAGGGCACCTCGGGCATCCAGGCTCTGGACCTGGTCACGCGCAAACTCGGCATGCGCGGAGGCGAGCTCTTCCAGGAGTTGCTGGAGGAAATGAAGGATGTCACTCCCGAAAAGGCCAAGGCGCCCTCGGTGCGCCAGGCGATTGAGCACTGGCAGGATTCGCTGGAAAAACTCAAGCTCACCGTGGCCTCAGTAAAAAACCTGGCCGAGGAACTCGGGCCGCGGGAGGCGGTGTTCAACGCCACCGATATTACGGTTTTTTTCGGCGATGTGACCTGTTCCTACTACCTGCTCAAATCCGCGTTGCTGGCGGAGAGCCGGCTGGAAGAAATCGCCGCAGGCAATGGAGATGCCCGCGAAGTGGCGCAGGACAATGAGGAGGCGCGTTTTTATTTCAACAAAATCAAGACCGCGGAGCACTACGTGTTCCAAATCCTGCCCCGGGCGCTATCCGTGGCCGCCAAGGTGCAGTCCCGCAACTTCGCGGCGCTGGAAGCGGTATTGTAGGGCGGCGCTCCGGATGCCTTACTGCCTCTCATCCTGCGGGGTGTCACGAGGCATCGCACCGTCCGCGAAATCTGCTGCGGTCTCGCCGGGCTTCGCATCCAACAGCAGTTGATCAATCTGGGATTTCAGAAAATCGTACCGCCAGCTTTTCATGCGGCGGCCGTTGAGGAAAAACGTGGGCACCGCGGTCACGCCGGCCTTGACGGCGGTCTTCTCGTCCATGTCCATCCGTTCCAGCGCCCACAGGGAGCGCCGGTCCCGATCAAAGCTGGACAAGTCCAGATTCAGTTGTTGGGCGAGCAGCAGGTAGATGTTGGGCTCAAGGCGCCGAGTGCTCTTGAATAGCAGATCAAACATTTCCCATGCCCGCTCCTGCTTTTCGGCGGCCAGGGAAGCCAGGGCGGCCTCGTGGGCCTCCGGATGAATGCTGGTAATGGGAAAGTGCTTGAACACGAAGTGCAGCCGATCGGGGTACTCCTCCAACAATCGGCGAATGACATGGGAGGCGCGGGCTGCGTATTCGCTTTGGAAATCTCCGAACTCGATCAGCGTCAAAGGAGACTCCACGTTGCCCCGCACCGGAGAATCGCCCACGGCAATATCATGGATGCGTTCATCGCCTTGTGGCCCCAGCAGCGCTCCCAGCCGCTCCCTGAGGATGGTGACCTCGTTTTTCAGTTGTAGGTATTCGGACTCCAATATCTCCAGCCGTTCCACCAATTCTCCGTCCTCTAGTGGCTCCTGCTCTTCTTCCTCTGTTTTCAAGGGCTGGGCGTGCACCTGATACGCCGCCCATAGGGGAAACGTGACCAATAGAAAAACCAAAAAAATGCGCATGGCCATGGTGTATTCTTTGTCCCGCACTGGCGCCAGATTCCATTCAAGGACAAAGCGGACAATTTTCAGGTTGTGATATGATGCCGGATGATGAAGAGATGTGAGCCGCCGCTCCTTGCATTATTTGAGATGCCGGTGCCCCGCTGTATGGACATTTCGGCTCGTTTCCGCGCCCCCGGTCCTGATTTCTTAACACAGAACGCCTCTCCAAAGAACCGAAATTCCCCATGATCTCCCACGGCAAGGCGGACAAGTCAGGGCTTATTGAAACCCTTGAGGAAATCCACGAGCTGGTGCTGAACCGCGCCGCGCAGACAGTGGTGCAACTGGCGGAAAATGCCGTGCTCTACTGGATCCGCGTAGTGGACGGAAACGACACTATATTGCCGCGCTTTAGCGCGGACGGTTATGTGCCGGCCGCGTTTCATTTCGGCATGGAGTCCCGCGCGGACAACCGCCTGGACGCTCATGCCCCCTGCGGCGGCGAAGCCGACTTCCTGGAACAGTTTGGACAGCGCCTGGACGCTTTGGGTTCCGAAATTGAGGAATACCGCGCCCAAAGTGGCTACCGCAGCAGCGCCGACAAATGCGACTGGCTGATGGTGGAGGTGAACCGTTTTTCCAGGTATTTGGGCTCCTGCTGTCTGGAGGCGGAGACGCTGGCCGCGGCGCAAAATAGTGACATGCAGGAGCAGGGCGGGCCGCCGGGGCCGGAAGGCAGTGCGGCGCGCCTGCTGCACTGCGTGCGCAGGCAGCTTTTCATCTGGGAGCCGCTGCTGAACGATGTGATCGTTTCCTGGGATCAGAATTCCCTCAAGGATTTCGATCATGCCGTGAAATTGCTCGCCCACCCTATCGCCTTGTCCGATGCGGAACGGGAAGCCCTTGTCGTCCAGCCGGGTTATCCGCTCCGCCCCATGGGCCGTCCGCGTCTCAAGGTGACAGTGTTCGAGCCGGCCCTGCGGCCCCTGCGCACCAAGTCCATGTACAGTGTACGCCACGGCCAGCTCAGCGCACGCATCCAAGAGACCGAAAATCTTCCCGCGAATCTGGCCGGAGAGTTGCGGGAGGATATGCGCCACTTTACCGCCATGATCCGCAGCAATCGGTTCATGCTGGCCAACACGGCAAGTTTCTGGGATACGCACCGGGTGGGATTGCCATTGATCCGTGGCAGGCCCAATTCCCATCCCTTCTTGCACGATCCGATGGATTTCTTTAAGAAGGCGGTGTTATTCCATAACCGCACCTACACGGTTGCGGGCGGTGGCGTGGATAGAATCTACCTGCAAGTAAAGCAGTTGGAACGCCTCTATAAGTTTCAGCCCACGGGTGGCAGCCGGGTGCTGCGCCATCAAATTCAGGCTTGCCAGCAGGGCTGGGACGAAAACCGCTGGGAGACTTTCACTGAAGCGCTGTTGGGTCTCGCGGAACGGATACGCGCCGAGCATGCTCAGCCGGCCCCTTGACCCGTTTTCAAGGCGCCATGCAGGCGCATCCGCCGGTCCCGCCGCGGGTCTGCGCAGCCTCGTTAACATGGAGAGATTATCCCTATGAGTGATACACCAATCCGAATTGGCATTATTGGCGCGGGAGCCATCGTTAAGCGTCGGCACCTCCCCGGATTTCGGGATATCCCCGACTGCGAGGTGGTCGCGGTGCACAACCGCCGCAGTGCAAACGCGGAGGCCGTGGCCAAGGAATGGGGAATTCCCAATGTGGTTGACAGCCCCGAGGCCGTGTATGGCCGTGACGATATCAACGTGGTGCTGGTTGGCACCACGCCTTATTTGCACCGTGACCTGACCCTGGCCGCGCTGGAAGCAGGCAAGCACGTGTTCTGCCAGGCGCGCATGTCCCGCAATCTGGCCGAGGCACGGGATATGCTCGCCGCGGCGGAAAAGCATTCCGATCTGGTGACCATGATCTGCCCCGCCCCCCGGGCGGACCCGGTGGACTCGTACATCCAGCAGCTTTTAAAGGAAGGCGCCCTGGGTGAAATCCGCCTGGTGCGGGTGCAGCATCTTTCGGACCTTGCCCTTGATCCCGCCACGGAGTTTCATTGGAGGATGGACAAGGATGTGTCGGGGAATCAGATTCAGACCCTGGGGCAGTATGTGGAGATTCTGAACCGCTGGTTCGATCAGGCGATTTCGGTCAGCGCCTGGGGCAAGGTGTTCACGCAACAGCGGAAAGATGCCGAAACGGGAGAAATGAAGGAGGCGTTGGTTCCGGAGACCGTGTGCGTATCCGGTGAATTGAAAAACGGCGCCCACATTGTATATACTTTCTCCGCCGTGGCCCCCTGTTCCACAGGCGAGCACATTGAAATTTACGGCACTGAGGGCGCGCTGGCCTACACGCCCGGCGACCAGCAACTGCGCATGGGCAAGGCCGGAAGTGGCGCCATGGAACCCTTGGCCGTACCGGAAGGCATGGGCCGGGAGTGGACGGTGGAGGCTGACTTCGTTTCGGCCATTCGCCAGGGCACATCGGTCTATCCCAATTTCAGGGACGGCCTGGCCTACATGGAATTCATGGAGGCCGTTGCGCTTTCTCTGGAGCAGGGCAAGACCATCACCCTGCCGCTATAGCGCCCACCGAACTGTCATGGCTGACAAGTGAGCCGCTCCGCGGCTCAAAAACACTCATTGTGAGGAAAATCCTTGGGCAAACAAATCGACTATTACTTCTCGGTGGCGTCTCCCTATACTTATCTGGGGCATGAGCGTTTCGAGGCACTGGCGCAACAGGAAAGCCTGGACGTCAACTACCATCCCGCCAATTTCGCCAACGTATTTTCCGTTTCCGGCGGATTGCCGTTGAAGCAGCGCTCCGCCCAGCGGCAGGCCTATCGATTCATGGAGCTGAAGCGCTGGCGGGATCATCTGGGCATGGCGCTCAATCTGGAGCCCAAGTTCTTTCCCGCGCCCGACCAACTCGCGGCCTGTATGGTAATTTTTGCGATAGAAAGGGGGGATCATCCGGGCAAGCTGATCGCTGGAGTTCTGCGGGCGGTCTGGACGGAGGATCGCGATATCTCCGACGGGGATACCCTGCGTGCCATCGCGGAGGCGCAAGGCTATGACGGCTCCGCACTTTTGCAGGCCGCGGCCCAGCCGGATGCCGCGGCGCGCTACGAGGCTTCCACACAAGGAGCCATCGATGCAGGCGTGTTCGGTGCGCCCACCTGGGCCGTGGATGGCGAGCTTTTTTGGGGTCAGGACCGGCTTGAATTTCTGCAGCGGGCGCTGAGCAAGGCTTAAGGCCGGCTACGGTGCGAAGGAGCATTGATGGACATTGAGGTGATTTGCACCGGCGATGAGGTGCTCACCGGTAAAATCATAAACTCGAATTTTTCCTACATTACCCAGAAGCTGGAAGACTTCGGTTTGTCGGTGAAGCGCGGTGTGACCGTGGGGGACGACCGGGAGGAGTTGTTGCGCGCTTTTCAACTGGCCGGAGATCGCGCGGACGTGGTGATCGTCAATGGCGGGCTTGGGCCCACGGTGGACGATCTCTCCCAGGAAATTGCCGCCCAGGCCGCGGGTGTGGAACTCGAGCTCAACGAGGACTGGCTGCACCGCATGCGGGAGTATTTTTCCGCGCGCGGGCGCACCATGCCGGAGAACAATTCCAAGCAGGCCATGCTGCCCAAGGGTGCGGAAATGGTGGACAATCCCATCGGCACGGCCTGCGGATTCGGAGTGAGCATCGGCAAGGCGGTTTTTTACTTCACGCCGGGTGTGCCCCGCGAGTTGCACCGCATGCTCGAGCATGAGCTGATACCCCGCATGCTCAAGAAGTCGGGCATCCAGGAAGTGATCGTCCTCAAGCGGTTTCACTCCTATGGGTTAGGCGAATCCCACGTGGACCAGCTGTTGTCGGGCCTGGTGGAGATGGTGCCCGACGGCAGTCTCAAGCTGGGCTTCCGGGCCCACTATCCTCAGTTGGAAACCAAGCTGACGATCCGCGCCGCCAGCATGGACGAGGCCCGTGCCAAGCTCGCTCCGGTGGAAGACGAATTGCGGTCGCGCCTCGGCAATTTCATTCTGGCCGAGGACGACGAGACCCTGGAAGGGGTGTTGCGGGAACTGCTGCTCAAAGATCAGGCCTCCCTCGCCGTGGTGGAGGATTTTACAGGCGGGCAGATTGCCGGGCGTCTTGCTCCCCTGCCTGATGCGGGGGAGTTTCTGCTGCGCGGCACAGTGGCCCCGTCCCCCCGCAGCAAGATGGATATCTTCGCCGTGGACGGAGAAAACACCCTGGGAGACTGGGAGTTCGGGATCGGGCTGGGAGAACTGCTGGCCCAGCGCAGCCGCGAAGGCGCTGGGGCCACCTATGGCCTTGCGGCCCTGTGCCAGCTTTCCGAAGGCGATGGGCGTATCGCGGGCAATATGAACAGCAATATCGTCGTGGCAATTGCGTCGCGGGAGGGCATCGTTCACCGCCGCTCGCGGCTGGCCGGAAACCGGGACTGGATTCGCCTGGGTACGGTGGAACTGGCCTTGGACTGCCTGCGCCGTCATTTGCAGGGTCTGCCCATCCAGGAAAAAACCGACTTCGAGCGCCCTCCCCCCCGCTAAGAACCATCACGCCGCGTTCCCGCGGTGCCGGAACGGACCGGTCCGCCGGGATATAACACCACACTCCCTCATAACCCCGAGCCGCCACAATGGCCCATGCCGACCGCCCCCCGAACAAAGCCGAGCTGGAAGAGCGCGTGCGCGTGCACGCCCAGGCACTCGGCATTGCGGAGCGGCTCATCGTGCATGCCCTGGAGGAACGCGATTATTTCGCGCTGGTCGAGCTGATGGTGCCGCTGCGCGCCGGCCCGTTGAAGGCCGCGGCGAACGCTCTGGGGGAGGCCTTGCAGGGGCTGCTGCGGCACAAGGCCTTTGCATTTCCTCCGCCCTGGAAGGGCGGGGGGCCCATGCCCGTGGTGTTCGGCACCGGAGGACACCGGGGCGAGATCGGCGTGGGATTGACCCTGGCGCATATCCACGTGATCGTACTGGCCCTGCTAAATGAGATAGAGGGGATGTCCGGAGAGCAGTTGGGCCAATACTTCGATGCCGCCGACCTGGCCGATGTACGGGAAAAAGGCTTCGTGATTGGCCACGACAACCGCCTGCTCAACCCGGATTTTTCCTATTACGCGGCCCATTTGCTGACCGAACGTGGCTACAAGGCCCGCTACGCGGGGCGGGTGGCCTCCCCCGAAATATCGCGGGTGGTGCCCCTGAAGGGCTGGGCGGGGGGATTGAATTTCACCCCCAGCCATAACCCCTTCCGTTATGGGGGGCTGAAGTTCAGCCCCGCCGACGGCGGACTGGCCGGGGGCGAACTTACCGATCCCCTGGCCGACGGGGCCAACCGCCTGCTGGCCGCGCTCACTCCCGAGCAATGGCCGGCCTACGAGGACCTGGATGAGATCGTGGCCCGGCAGGCGGAGACCATCGAGCGGGTGGACCTGCACACCCCCTACCTGGAGGCCCTGAAGACCCATCCCGTGGTGCGCCTGGACGAGCTTGCCGAAACCCTGCGCGGCCTGCCCCCGGAACAAGCAGTGGGTTTTGTGGCGGACCCGGCCTTTGGGGGTGCGGTGCCCGTTTACCGGCAATTGCAGCCGATATTTGGGGAGCGGGTGATGGCCCTCCTGCACAGCGAGGAGGATCCTTTCTTTGGCGGCCAATCCACCGAACCCAACGAGCAGACCCTGCAAGCTGCGCGGGCCGCGCTGGCCTCACGGCCCGGGGTACTGAAGGTGGCCATTCGCAACGATCCCGACGGTGACCGCGGGCTGGTCGGCGATGAGCAGAGCGCCATCAAAATGAATCAGTTCGCCGCACTTGTGATACGTTATCTGATTGAGCTCGGGTACGAGGGCAGCCTGGCCACCACCTATCCCACCAGCCGCTTTGGCGTGGACTTCGCCCGTGGCCGGGGCATGAAGGTGCACCTCACGCCCGTTGGTTTCAAGAACTTCCGTACGCACCTGCTCAATGACGGCGCAATTGTGGCCTACGAGGAAAGCGACGGCATCACCATCGCCGGGCATACGTTGGACAAGGACGGCGTGCTGGCCGGATTGCTGGCGCTGCGCATGGTGCTGCACTACCGCCGCCCGCTGAGCGTGCTGCTGGCGGAGATCGAAGAAGAGACAGGCACTTACCATTACGAGCAGGTTAATTTCGAGGTGGATTTGTCTGCGGCGGAAGTGAAGGAAAAGTTAAAGCGCCTGGCGGACGTACGGCCGGGAGACCTGCTAGGGAAGGGCGCCTTGCAGCGCAAGGTGAAGGAGGTGGCCAGCGACGACGGGTATATGTTTCAGTTCGAAGATGGCACCTGGATTTTGATGCGGCCCTCGGGCACCGAGCCCAAAGTGCGCATTTACGCGGAAAGCCGCACGAGCAGCCAGGATACCGATGCCCTGTGCGATCTGGGCAGGGCGCTGGCGCTGGAATCCATTGAGGGAAATTGAGCCATGGGAAAAGTCATTCACGTGTTGTACCCGATCAGTGGAAATCCTCCCAGTTGGGGCCATGCTGACGTCATGGAGCGTGCGGCTCGCATTTTCGAGAAGATCACCTGGGCCCTGGCCGTAAATCCCGATAAATCCTATATGTTTACGCTGGAACAGCGGGTGGCCATGATGGAAGATTATATTCGCCATTTCAAATTGAATAATGTCACAATCGAATCCTATGAAGGCGCGACAGTCAGGTACGCGGAAAAAATCGGGGCACAACTCATTTTAAAGGGATTGCGCAACGCCAGCGACCTGCAGGCGGAAATGGAGCAGGCCATCGGCAATCGGGGTATGAACAGCAGTATCGATACCATTACGTTCTTTACCTCACCCCGCTATTCCGTAATCAGTTCCAGCCTGATCCGCGAATTGGCTAAGCTGGGAGAAGACCTGGAGCCTTACGTTCTGCCCTCGGTGGCGAATCGTATCCGGGAAGCTCTGGCCGGCCAAGGCAAGTAAGCACGCAGCCACGCGCGGCGCCCCGCCAGGGAATCAGGCCGGGGGCATAATTTGACAGGACGTCATGGACGGTGAAGCCGTTGCCCGCAGGTTGAAGGCCCTAGGTCTGGGTTTTACGCTGCTGCTGCTGATCAGTTTGATCACCTTCGATCTGTACGATCCCACCATTGCCAATCTCAGTTATCCGCATGATGGCATCGCCAACATGGTGGGATTGCCTGGTGCATTGATCGGCGGTTCCCTGGTCGAACTGCTGGGGGCGAGTTCCCTTTGGCTGCCTCTGCTATTTATTAATTGGCTATTGCCGCGCCGGCCTGCCGGCCGCCTGGGCGCCTGCTTGATTTACGGGGCGATTGCGGTGCTGTTCAGCTCCACATTGCACAGCTTGGCCATGGAGGAATTCATACCCGCCCTGACTTCGCCCGGCTTGGCGGGGATGGCGGCAGGGCGCTGGATGAATCGCACCTTAGGTACGCCGCTGGCGTTGTTTTTGCTGACGCCGGCTCTGGGATATGCCCTCGTGAGGGCCTTGTATCTGCCCTTTCTCAACGCGGCACTGAGGGATGCCGCCGCCTTCACTGGATTCTTGTGGAGGATTGGCTGGTCGGCGCTCAATGCACGGAGGATGGCGGCGGGGGTCCGTGTGAAGGCGCTGGGAGCAGCTCTGCGCGGCCGAGGCGTGGCCCTGCGGCGGGATGCCTGGGGCATGGTTTCGGGTGGCCTGCCGGTGCTGCCGGGCAGCCCCGCGGCCGCCAGGCGCTCCGCGGCCAATTCCGCCGGGCAGAAACACTCTGCAGGCCATGCGGGCGGGCGGAGCAGAAGGAAGGCAAATCCGCGGCCGGAGGCTGGTTACCAGGGAGATGGCTTCAAGGCATGGTTCAGCGCGCTTGGGGACGAGCCACCCAAGACCGGTACTTCGGACAGTACCTAGCCGTGGCTCATATGCGGCAGGCGGCCCCGCTAATTTAATATCAACGGATTTGGTACTTGACAGATATCGCAGGATTGCGTCAGACTTAAGCATATAGATAATAAAAGGAACGTCCTTTCTATAGCGGTCGACCCCCTCTTTTAAAAAACTTCCTTGCTGGTGAGGCATCAGACGGAAAAGAATTCGCGCGGTATTGGACAATTGCCAATTCTGGAAAGCAGGAAGCTACTGAACCAAATCAGGGTTCTCCCGTTTTAATAAATGCGCGGACAATAAAGTCCCTACCTCGTTTAAAAGGAACAAACTCAGACCATATTTACCTGCCGGATTCCGAAATCCCTTACTCTGAATTCCATCTCGTTCCACCAATTTAACGATACAACGGTTTCGCAATTCGCGAATTATCAATCTTACAAAGCACACGCTAGCAGCGAGTAACTGCCCAAATCTTAATCATTCCTTCCCGCAAAAGGGAAGTAAACGAACACGGCGCCTCATACCGTGTTTCAATCAAGAACTCGTAATCACCGACCTCTAATTTTATGAAGACACAGACTACTGCTGAAGACATGTCCAAGGACATGCCCGAGTCCACCAAATCCACCGAATCCGGTTCTGCCCGGGGAAAAAGCACGGCCCCCTCGAGCCCCTCGGTTTCGCCCCAGGCGATGAATCTGAACGAGTTGAAGCGCCAGAGCATCCCCGAACTGAACTTGAAGGCCAAGTCCCTTAACATCGAAAACGCCAGCAGCCTGAGACGGCAGGACCTGATTTTCGCTCTGTTACAGGCGCAATCGAACCAGAACGGAATGATTAATGGCTCCGGGGTGCTGGAGACCCTGCCTGACGGGTTCGGATTCTTGCGCTCGCCGGATTACAATTATTTGCCGGGCCCCGACGACATTTATGTCTCTCCTTCACAAATCCGCCGCTTTAACATGCGCACGGGAGACACCATTTCCGGGCAAATTCGGCCGCCCAAGGAAAACGAGCGCTATTTCGCCCTGCTGAAAGTTGAAGACCTTAACTTCGAGGCGCCGGAGAACGCCAAGGACAAGATTCTGTTCGACAATCTGACCCCGCTCTATCCGGAACAGCGCATTGTGCTGGAAAGAGACCAGGGTGATCTAACCACGCGAATCATGGACCTCATTTCGCCCATTGGCATGGGACAGCGCGGGCTGGTGGTGGCGCCGCCGCGCACAGGAAAAACCATGATTCTGCAGAGCATCGCCAACAGCATATCCATCAATCATCCCGATGTCGTTCTGATCGTGCTGCTGATCGACGAGCGGCCCGAGGAAGTAACCGACATGGAGCGTTCGGTGAAGGGCGAGGTGATTAGTTCCACCTTCGACGAGCCCGCCACACGCCACGTGCAGGTGGCCGAGATGGTGATCGAAAAGGCCAAGCGCCTGGTGGAGCATCAGAAGAACGTGGTGATACTGCTTGATTCCATTACACGGCTGGCCCGGGCCTACAACTCCGTCGTACCGCCCAGCGGCAAAATTCTATCCGGCGGTGTGGATTCAAACGCCCTGCACAAGCCCAAGCGGTTTTTCGGCGCGGCCCGCAATATCGAGGAAGGTGGTTCCCTGACCATTATCGCCACGGCGCTGGTGGACACGGGCAGCCGCATGGACGAGGTGATTTTCGAGGAGTTCAAGGGTACTGGCAACATGGAGCTCGCCCTGGACAGGCGGCTGGTGGAAAAGCGCATGTTCCCCGCCATCGACATCAGCAAATCCGGCACCCGCAAGGAAGAATTGCTCATTCCCAAAAACGATTTAGACCGCATCTGGGTGCTGCGGCGGGTGCTTCAGCCCCTCAATGTGGTGGAGAGCATGGAGTTCCTGTCCGGCAAGCTGGTGAACTTCAAGACAAATATCGAATTTCTCGATATGATGGACAAAATGTAACGGCGTAGAGGCGGGGCGGACGCGGCGTACGTACCGAGCCCGAGCCCGCCATCACCCCTTTGACGTGCTGGAAAATCAAGCGATGAAACCGGAAATACATCCCGAGTACAAAGAAACCGAGTTTACCTGCGCCTGCGGGCAATCCTACAAGACCTACTCCACTCTGGGCGGTTCCCACCGCGTGGACATCTGCGGGGCCTGCCATCCCTTTTTCACCGGCAAGCAGAAACTGGTGGACACCGCGGGGCGGATCGACAAATTCAACCGGCGCTATAACAGACCCCAAGACAATTCCTAAGGGCGCGCACTGAATATCGATGCTGGAAAACCTGGAAAGGGTCAAAAAAAAGTACGAGGACATCACCAATCGCCTCAGCGATCCGGAAGTCCTCTCGGATCAGACCGCATACCGTAAACTCACCAAAGAACACGCCAAGCTTTCTCCGCTCGTCGCGGCTTACGAGGCATATGTGAAGGTGCGCCAGGAGCTGGAAGACCATCAGCGCATCCTGGACGATCCCGCCGAAGACCCGGATATCAAGGTGTTGGCGGGGGAAGAAGCACCCGGCCTGAGCCAGGAACTGGAGCGGCTCAACGAAGAACTGAAAACCCTGCTCCTGCCCAAGGACCCCCTTGACGACAACAACATCGTGCTGGAAATCCGCGCCGGGACGGGTGGGGACGAGGCGGCGTTATTCGTCGGGGATCTGCTCAAAATGTACCTGCGCTTTGCCGAATTGCGGAAGTGGCGCACGGAGGTGCTCAGCTCCAGCTCCAGTGAAATGGGCGGCTTCAAGGAGATTATTGTCGGCATGGAAGGTGGGGAAGTCTACCGAACGCTCAAGTTTGAAAGCGGGGTACACCGTGTGCAGCGTGTGCCGCAAACCGAATCCCAAGGGCGGGTGCACACCTCCACGGCGACGGTGGCGGTGATGCCCGAAGCGGACGATGTCGAAGTGGAGATCAATTCCAGCGATTTGCGCATCGACGTATTCCGCTCCTCGGGGCCCGGCGGGCAGAGCGTGAACACCACCGACTCCGCCGTGCGCATTACCCACCTGCCCACCGGCGTTGTCGCCCAAAGCCAGGACGAGAAATCCCAGCACAAGAACAAAGCCAAAGCCATGAAAGTGCTCAGCGCCCGCATATACGAGCAGGCGCGGCTGGAGCAGACCCGCCAACAGGCCGAGCAGCGCCGCACCATGGTAGGCACTGGTGACCGCAGCGAGCGTATTCGCACCTACAATTTTCCCCAGGGACGGATTACCGATCACCGCATTGGGCTGACCCTGTACAAGCTAAACCAGGTGCTGCAAGGGGAATTGGATGAGCTGGTGGATGCCCTGCTGGACCGGGAGCGTACCGAGCTTTTGCAGCAGTCGGAGCAAGGCGCAGGAGCCGCCACACCCTGAGGCGGCCTACCTTGGGAAAATAAGGCGCCACACCCTGAGGCGGTCCACCTTGGGGATTTGAGGCGTGCGGCCGGAGGGGCCTATTCGTCCTTCGACTGTTTCTTGAGAAATTCCGCGGTGAGATTGATCAGTTCCAGCGGCGGAGGGTCGTCCAGAATGTGTTGGGCGAGCTCCACGCTTGTTTTGTAGCGGCCCATGTATCGCCGGCATTTGGAGCACAAGAACATGTGCAGCCGGAAAATAAACGCGTCCGATTTGGGAAGTTTGCCGTCCAGGTAATCCATCAGATAGTCCCGGACGTCCTCGCAGTGTTTCAATACAGCCGGCATTTGCATGCGCTTATCCGCCCTCCTGGTCGTAGAAGTCTTGCATGGCCACCATCAGGTATTGCCGCACTCTGTGCAGTCTGACCCGCACAGTGCCTTCCTCGATTTCGAGGGCGTCGGCAACCTCTCTG
>JAPUIH010000248.1 GCA_027297205.1 SAR324 cluster bacterium
TGGGCAATGTCTGATGAAGGGCATTGCGTTGCCATAAGCTTTGGCAAATTCGATTCTGCAATGGGCCGTGGCGCCCCGGCGCACTCCGCGCCCGAATGGCCCGCGCGGCCCGGCTTATCGCCTAAGGAGGGATGGATCATGTCCGGATATTACAGGCGGAAGAAATGCACTTGGGGAATGTGGGGGACGGCCTGTTTGGCCGTAATGCTTCTGACGTTGCCCGGATCCCCGGCGCAGGCCGAAAAGAAGGAAATCCTGATCGGCGGCACGCTCTCCAAGTCCGGCCGCTTCCAGGGCATCACCCGGCCCTTTCCCAAGTTGGCGGAAGCCTGGGCCAACCGGTTAAACCGGCGGGGAGGCATCTACCTGAGCAAACTCGGCAAGTCGCTGCCGGTGCGGTTCGTGCTCTACGACGACCAGACCAGCCCGCCGACGGCCCTGAAGTTCTACGAGCGGTTGGCGACGGTGGACAAGGTGGATGTATTCATCGGGCCCTTTTCCAGCTTTCTCACCAACGCGGCGCTGCAAGCCTCCATCATCCACAAGATTCCCTTCTTCATGGTGGAGGCCAACGATTCGGTGATGTTCGAGAAGGCCAACCGCTGGCGTGCCACCGGGCTGGCCCCGGCGCAGTGGGAGTACAAGCGGCATGCGGAGTTCTACGCGCGCAAGCGGGGCGTCAAAACCTTCGCCCTGCTCTCGCGGGACAACCTGCACGAAAACCAAGCCATGGAAGGTTTCGGGGACTGGCTGCGCAAGGCCGGATTTCAGGTGGTTTATCAGAACGTCGCACCAAAGAATACCAAGGATTTCGCCTCCATCATCCTGGCCATCAAGCAAAAAAAGCCCGACGTGGTGTTCATCGAGGCCCTGCCGCCTCCGTTCGGGATCGGGTTCTTGAAGCAGGCGCGGGAACTGGGCCTGAACCCCAAGGACATGATTGTGGGCCACGCCCCCGTGCCGGTGATCAAGGCCATGGGCAAATCGATGGAGAACATCGTGGGCTCCATGTACTCCTTTGAGGGTTCAACCGCCGACCACGAGGAGTTCAACGCCATCACAAAGGACGCCGGTTTCGCGCCCTGGCAATTTTCCGAGTCAGGCATTCGCTACACGGCTTACAAGCGCATCGAGGATGCCCTCAAGCGCGCCGGCAGCCTGGATCACGAAGCGGTGCGCGCGGCCATGTGGGCAACAGATGTCACTATCTGGGGCGAGTTGCGCATCAAGCACGACCAGAAAGGCTATGGCACCCTCCATCCCTGGCCGACCCAGATCAAGGGCGGCAAGCATGTCTCCCTGTGGCCCCTGGATAAAGGGGTGAAGGTGCACGAGTTCAAGGCCGGCAGGTGGTAATGGACACCACCATTCTGGTGCAACTGGTCATAAACGGCATCCTGCTGGGAGGTGTTTATGCCCTGGCGGCCATCGGCCTCTCTCTTATCTTCGGCGTGAGCGGCGTGCTGAACTTGGCCCACGGGGAATTTCTAATGCTCTCCGGGTTCCTGGTGTTCGTTCTCCACGACACTTTTCAATGGGATCCCTTCCTCCTGGTGGCGCTGGTGGCGCCCCTGTTCTTTCTGGTGGGCTACGCCTTCGAGAAGGCGCTGATCCGCCCCCTGGCCGCGCGCAAGGAGCATGTGCGGCTGGCTTCCGCGGTACTGGTGACCCTGGGCGCGGCGCTGATCGCCGAGGACTTCGCCGCGTTCTTCTCCCAGGACGTGCAGTTCGAAAAGAGCGTGGACCTGTTTTTACCCACCCTGGTAATAGGCGAACTCTACCTGCCATCCCTGAAGCTGGTCGTATTCTTTCTGGTAATGCTGTTAATTCTGGCCTTGTTCCTCTTCTTAAAATTCACCTTCCTGGGGTTGGCGGTGCAGGCGGTCACCCAGAACCGCCAGGGAGCCATGCTGAACGGAATCAATACAACGCGCATCAACGCCATTGCCTTCGGCATCGGCACCATGCTGGCCGCCGCCGCGGGCGGCTTCGAGGTTATTCACTCCTACGTGGCCCCCAATATCGGGCTGCCCCTGACCATGAAATATTTGTGCGTGATCGTGATGGGCGGGTTGGGCAGCTTCGTGGGCGTGGCCCTGGGCGGCATCATCATCGGGCTGGGCGAATCCATCGTCGGCTTCTTTCATCCCGCCTGGGGGCAGACGGTGGCCTATCTGCTGCTGGTAGGGGTGTTGCTGATCCGCCCCAAGGGGCTGCTCGGCACCTGAGGCGGTGCCATGAAGACACGCCATGTCCTGCTGCTGTCCCTGCTGGCGGCGCTATTGCTGCTGCCGCTGGTGGAGGCGGAGGCCCGCATCTACATCCTGCAGATTTTTATATTTCTGTTTCTCAATATCGTGCTGGCCCAGAGCTACGACATCGTCGACGGCGCCATGGGCTATCTCAATCTTGGCCACATCTGCTTCTTCGCTC
Source organism: SAR324 cluster bacterium (assembly GCA_027297205.1). Lineage (GTDB taxonomy): Bacteria > SAR324 > SAR324 > SAR324 > JACQKK01 > JAPUIH01. The sequence goes on from JAPUIH010000248.1 coordinate 2,434, forward strand.
TGGGCGCCTATTCCTTCGGTATCCTCTACAACGCGGGGCTGGCCTTTCCCCTGGCACTGGGGCTAGCCGTGGCCGTGGTGGTGGGCTTTGCGGGGGCCATCAGCTACCCGTTCTTCCGGCTGCGGGGAGCCTACTTCGCCCTGGCCACCTTCGGGCTGGTGAAGCTGATGGAACACATCACCATCAATCTGGGCTGGCTGACGGGAGGCTCCAACGGCCTGAAAATCGATCCGGCCGACCGGTCAATGCCCGTCTACTACATCTCGCTGGCGGTGGTGGTGGCGGTGATTCTGCTGTCCTGGCGGGTAAGCCGGTCGCGGCTGGGGTTGGCCATGAATGCCATCCGGGAAGACGAGGAAGTGGCCCGGGACTTTGGTGTACCGGCCTCGCGGGTCAAGGCCCAGGCCCTGATGATCAGCGCGGTCTTTCCGGGGATGATAGGCGCCGTGTACACTTGGAACGTGAACTTCATCGATCCGAACCAGGTGTACGGCCTGAAGATCGCCCTCACCCCCATCGCCATGGCCTTGCTGGGTGGGAGTGGGCTGCTGGTGGGCCCGGTGATCGGCGCGGTGTTTCTCTACCTGGCCGAGGAATTGCTCTGGACGCATCTGGCCCACCTGCAGGGCGCGATCATGGGCTTGGTGATCGTGCTGGTGGGATTGTTTATGCCCGGTGGTCTGGCCCGCCTGAAAGGGGTGGCCGGCCTGCTGGGGTGGGTGGGCTGGCTGGAGGAGGAACGGTGATGGTTCCCATTCTCTCCGCCCAAAATGTCAGCAAGCACTTCCGCGGCCTGGAGGCCCTGAGCGGGGTGGATTTCCAGGTGGCCGAAGGCTCCATCACTTCGGTGATCGGCCCCAACGGCGCGGGCAAGACCACATTATTCAACGTGATCGCCGGGAATCAGGCCCCCAACGGCGGTCAGATCCGGTTCCGGGAGCGGGTCATCTCCGGCCTTGCGCCCAACAGCATCTGCCGGCTGGGCATCGCCAGAACCTACCAGAACGTGCGCCCGTTCCTTGGCCTGTCGGTCTGGAACAACGTCAAGGTGGCCCTGCTCTTTGGGCGCAGGGAACCACTGCCCAGTGCGCGGGAGGACGCGGAGATTGAAAGCGTGCTGGAATTCGCCCAGCTAACCGCGCACCCAGCGCGCAAGGCGGAGACCCTCACGCCCCTGGAGCGGAAGCGGCTGGAAATCGCCCGGGCCCTGGCCACCGATCCCGAGGTGATGCTGCTGGACGAAATCGTGGCGGGCTTGAGCCCGGCGGAGGCCCTGCAAATGATGGAGACCATCCGTGTCCTGAACGGGCGGGGCATTACCATCCTGCTCATCGAGCACGTAATGAAGGCGGTGATGGGGCTCTCCAGCCACATCATCGTGCTGCATCACGGGGTAAAGATCGCCGAGGGCGCGCCCAAGGACATCGCTCGGGACCAGGAGGTGATCCGGGCCTACCTGGGCGACGCGGGTGAGGAGGGCTGAGGCCATGCTGGAGCTTGAAGCCATTTCCGTGTCCTATGGGGACATCCCGGTAATTTTCGGCCTGTCCCTGCGTGTCAAGGCGGGGCAAATCGTCTCCCTGATCGGGGGCAACGGGGCGGGCAAAACCACCACCATCAACACGATCAGCGGGATGCTCCGTCCCACCGGGGGAGACATCCGCTATGAAGGTGCTTCGATCCTGGACCTGCCGCCTCATGATCGGGTGGCGCGGGGCATCGTGCAGGTGCCCGAGGGGCGCATGCTGTTTCCGAAACTCACCGTACGGGAAAACCTGAAACTCGGCGCATTCCAGCCAGCCTTGCGAAAAGGGCTGGGCCGGCGCATGGAAGAGGTGTGGGAGCTGTTCCCGCGCCTGCGGGAGCGCATGGGACAGCAGGCGGGCACTCTTTCCGGAGGCGAACAGCAGATGCTGGCCATCGGGCGCGGGCTGATGTCCGCGCCGCGGCTGCTGCTGCTGGACGAGCCTTCCACCGGCTTGGCGCCTGTGCTGGTGGCGGAGATGTTCCGGGCGATCCGGAAAATCAATCGCCGCGGCGTATCCATTCTCCTGATTGAGCAAAACGCGGTGCAGGCCCTGCGTTGCGCCCATCATGGTTATGTACTGGAACAGGGCCACTTGTTCCGGGAAGGCCTGCCGGAGGCCCTGCTGACCGACGCCCACATTAAGGCCGCCTACCTGGGAATTTAGGGCGCGGCCGGGCCCGCAAGCACCCTGGCGCCGCCAGAATGCGGTTGCTATAGTGGGTTGCGCTGGGAAGGCCCCTTCCGGAAGTACTGTGGACTGACCATTCATCGGGGGAGCGAGGCGGCATGGCGGGTAAAAGATCAGCGGCGGAGCGCAAGGCCTTTTATGGCCGCATCGATCCCTTGCACATGGCCCCGCTGTGGGAGACATTCCACGAGCTGGTAACCCCGGAGCCCGTCACGCCCTGTGTGCCCAGTCACTGGGCCTATGAGCGGGTGCGTCCCCACCTGATGGAAGCAGGGCGGCTCATCAGCGCCAAGGAAGCCGAGCGGCGCGTGCTGATACTGGAAAACCCGGCCCTGCGTGGCCAGGCATCCATCACTCTCAGCCTTTACGCCGGCTTGCAGCTCGTGCTGCCGGGCGAGACGGCTCCCTGCCACCGGCACTCCCAATCGGCCCTGCGGCTAATCATCGAGGGCTCGGGCGCCTACACCTCGGTGAACGGGGAGCCCGCCTATATGGAAAAAGGAGACTTCATCATCACCGGCGCCTGGAGCTGGCACGATCACGGCAACGATACTTCGGAACCTGTGGTGTGGCTGGATGGGCTGGACGTGCCCCTGGTCAGATTTTTCGACGCCAGCTTTTTCGAGCGTTTTCCCGAGGAGAGCCATCCGCGACAGCGCCCGGCGGGCGACAATGCCGCGCGCTATGGCGCGAACATGATGCCGGTGGGGGAGCGCCCGCACGGAGGCCATTCGCCTGTCTTCCGTTATCCCTACGCCCGCAGCCGGGAGGCCCTGGAACAGATGCGGCGCCTGGAAGAGTGGGACACCCACCATGCCCTGAAGATGGAGTTTATCAATCCCGCGGATGGCGGCCCGGTCATGCCCACCATCTCCGCCTTCCTGCAGTTGCTGCCCCAAGGCTTCGCCACCGCCCCTTACCGCTCGACGGACGGCACGGTATACACTGTTATCGAAGGCCGCGGCGAATCCATCATCGGGGACACCACAATCGCCTGGCGGCCAGGGGACGTTTTCGTAGTGCCTTCCTGGTATTCCGCTTGGCACCGGGGGCTCGAGGAGAGCGTGTTGTTCAGCTTCTCCGACCGCGGCGTACAGGAAAAGCTGGGGTTGTGGAAAGAGCGCAAGGAGTAGGCAATCTGATGCGGGGTCGGCGCCGGTAACGAGCGAGACAAGCGATGGAATTTGGATACTTCACCCTGAGCGACAACCGATATCCGGACAATCCGCGTAGCGCGGAGCAGTTTATTGAGGACATTTATGAGCAGGCGCTGCATGCCGAGCGGGTGGGCCTGCATTCGGCGTGGATCGGGGAACACCACTTCAACCTGCTGGGCGTCAACGCCTGTCCCAACATTCTGCTGGCCAAGCTGGCGGGTGCCACCACGCGCATCCGGCTGGCCCCGGCCGTGGTGGTGCTGCCCCTCCACCACCCGCTGCATGTGGCCGAGCAGTGGGCAACCTTGGACTTGCTGTCCGGGGGGAGGGTGGATTTTGCCGCGGGACGGGGCTACGACCGGCTGGAGTATGCGCCTTTCGGAGCACCCTTCGAGGACTCCGCGGAGGCCTTCGCCGAGGGGTTGCAAGTGGTCTGGCGGGCCTGGACGGAGGAGGGCAAGTTTTCCCACCAGGGCAAGTACTATCGGTTCGAGGACATTGACGTGCGGCCCAAGCCGCTGCAAAAGCCCTTGCGGCCCTACGTGGCGTGCTTTTCGTGCATTTCCATGGAAATTGCGGCCCGTCACGACTGGAACATCATCTTCGCACCCTTCGCCGCAGCCATGGTCTACGGTGGCCTGGGCGAAGGGGTGCGGGCGTTCCGCGAGGAAGCGGCCAAGCACGGCAACGTGCCCCGCCGCGCCATGTGCAGCTACTTCATCCATATCGCCGATTCGCCCGCCGAGGAACAATACGGCAAGGAGCGGCTGGTGAGCTATTTTCAGGATGCCCTGGTGGCCGCGTTTCCCAGCGACCCTGAGAAGGTACCGCCCACCCTGCGTTACTTCCTCAAAATCGTGGACATCCTCAACCATATGCGGCCGGGCGATTTGACCGCCAACTCGATTCTGGTGGGCCCGCCGGAAAAGATCATCGCTGATCTGAAGCAGGTCGAAGAAGCAGGAATTAGCGAAGTGATTCTGTATTTCAACTACGGTCTGAAACCCCACACTATGGTGCTGGAGCAGATGGAGCGCTTCATGGCGGAAATCGCTCCTGCCTTCGACGGCGCCCACCGGCGCTTGCACGAACCCCTGTCCCTAGCGAATACCCGATAGACGGAACTCCCCACCAACGGCGCAGCGTTGACATCCGCGTCCAGCGCGGCCCCATGCCTTCATTATTTTCGTATTCGCAGGCAACAGGCGATCCGTAGGTGAAACGCCCCCCAGGATTGGCTTGTCCTTCGATGCGGACACTCGGCCGAGACCCGCACGTGACTTGACGGTGCGGCAGATCGATATGCTGGAGGAGGTCTGCGTTCATCAGTTCCAGGCTTTGCTGGGTTCCGAGGCCGAAGATGATACTTCGGAGATTTACAATCAGGAGGTTTTGCATGGCCCGTGAACAAACAGCGAGGAGGGCGATTTGTCAATTATCTCCCGCCATATGAGGAATTCGCAAGGCACAACGCTTGTGTAAGTCGATTCCGGTGTAATGCATGGGAACCTCATTGTTCGTGCGGGAAAGAATGCGTCCATCTGCATCCTACTCTCGACAAACTTAGGTCTCACGCACTCGCGGTTGTCGTATCAGGTCAAAAACACTTCGGATCTAACTTGCGTATTGGTACGATATTACTGAGGTTCTGGGCTGCTAATACGATCCGAATGGATTCGCTAGGTGAACTCAAATATTGAACAATCTCACATAAGATTCTATAACGTAGGGACTTTATACACCTGTCACAGTCCGCAACCCTAATTTATCTTCAATTCCAAATTGCCGCCATGGAAGTCATTGCTATCGGGAAAACCACACATGCAATCGGCCAAATCGAAGCACGCGGTCTGAACATCTCACTCACGTTTGACGGTATTGCCGGCCTGCGGGCAATATTGCGGCGCAATGCCGATCTCGCATTGGTGGAAGTGGAATTGCCGCATTTAAATGGGATCAATTTGGCGAAAATTATC
>JAPUIH010000249.1 GCA_027297205.1 SAR324 cluster bacterium
ACCTTGAATTTCGCGGCGGCCCTTATAAGAAAAGAATTTCAAACTGAGACACTACCATGCAATCGGTAGTGACGCAGTTTGAAATATATTAGGAGGCTTCAATCAAAGCAGGCATCTGTGATAGCATTTGGAGTGTCGCAAATCGCTTTGAGGTATTTGATGGGCATCGAATACAAAATCGACGTGGAGGCTGGGGTTATTTTCGCGGTCGGATCAGAAATAATCGGTGCTAAAGAAATTGCTGCCTTTCGGGAAAGACTTATATCTGATCCTCATTACCGACCAGGTCTATTCGGCATTATAGATCTTCAAATGGCCCAGCTAAATTTCTCCGGCGCCGAGGCGCGGCAATTAGCCAGTTGGGCTGCGAATAAGAAACCAGTGAAAAAGCTTGCAATAGTAGTTGGATCAGACAGCTATGGATTTGCCAGAATGTACCAAGGGTGGGCCGAGCGGGGTCAAGACCTATGTGTATTCAATGATATGGAATCGGCAAGGGAATGGCTTGGTCTGCAAATCGAAGATGATCCCTGATTTTATTAAATTAGGACACTTCCCTGCAATCCCATTAATTGACTTATAATTCTGGCCGCTGTAAAATTTTAGGGTTAAGTCGCGATTTTGAATCGCGCCGCCATTCCGCGCAGATACGTGGAGATAGACGGGCGAAGCCGGGCGCGCAGCCCATAGCAGCCGTTTGCGGAGAGTCGGAATTATGCCGATTTACGAGTACGAGTGCCAGACCTGTGGCGAGGAGTTCGAGGTTATCCAGAAATTCGGCGACCGGCCTCTGAGGCGCCATGGCTGCGCCCCCAAATCAATCGTGCGCCGCAAGATATCCCTCAACGCCTTTCAGCTAAAGGGGGGCGGGTGGTTCAACGAGGGCTACGGCAAGGGACATTCCGATAAAGGCGATTCCGGCAAGAGCGATGGCAAAGGGGACGGCAAAGGAGACGGAAAAGGGGACGGCAAGGCCGCCACATCCGGCTCCAAGAAGGGCTCGGACAGCACCAAGAGCGATTCCGGTTCCAAGGCTTCCTCCGGCGGCAAGGACAGCGCGCAGGGCACCTCCTCCGCGGGCGGTTCCGCGGCCGGCAGCTGAATTTTCTCCCTAGCCCCCGTCCGCGGACTCGATCAACGCCACGGCCTGGGCTGCGATGCCTTCTTCGTTTCCCGTAAATCCCAATCCTTCGGTGGTGGTGGCCTTCACGGACACCTGGGCTTCTCCGATTTTAAGGGCCTGGGCCAGATTGGCGCACATGGTGGGGATGTGGGCCGCCAGGCGGGGCCGTTGGGCGATGATGGTGCTGTCCACGTTGACCGTGCGCCAGCCGGCCCCGGCCAGCAGGTCCACCACCCGCCGCAGCAGGACGGCGCTGTCCGCGTCCTTAAAGGCGGGATCGTCAGGAGGGAAATGCCGCCCCAGGTCGCCCAGCGCCGCGGCACCCAGCAGGGCGTCGGCCACCGCGTGCAGCAACACGTCGGCGTCGGAGTGGCCTTCCAGCCCCAGGGGATGGGGGATGCGCACCCCACCCAGCACGAGGGGCCTCTGGGGCACGAGACGGTGCACGTCGAATCCGGTTCCGATGCGTATCATGGTTGGGCCTGCGCTCCAGGGAGTGGTGCCGGGCGTTGATATTCGGTGTGGTAAAAGGCCAGCTGATGTTGCATTCTTTTTATACGACAATCCCCGCTTTGCGCAAACGGCCGCTCCGTGGCTGCGCATGCGCAGGCCGGCAGGTACCGTATCCGCCCAAAAATCATGACCGGATTCATTAATGGCAGCCAAGCTACCGCGTAGAATTATCGCGCAACTGGATGAGCAAATCGGAAAGCTTTCCAAGGGCGTGCCGGAGGAACGTCAGGAGGCCATGACCCGGCTGGTGGGCTTCGAGCAGTCCGGCACCATTCCCCTGGAATCGCTGATTGAAATGAGCGACAGCCCGGATAGCAACCTTGCCATCTACGCCATTATGGCCCTGGGCCGGAACAAGTCCACCGAAGCCGCGAAGAAGCTGGTGAAACTGCTGGAGGACAACCGGCAGGGCAACATGGTGAAGATCGAGATGATCGTGGATGCCCTGGGGGCCGCCGGGCAAAAAGTGGCGACGCGTCCCCTGCTGGGCCTGCTTAGCATTGATGTTGGGGCGAAAGGCAAGCTGCTGGGCTGGCTGGGCCGCAAATCGGGCAAGGAGCAGACCGACCCGGAACAGGTCCGTGTGCAGGACTATCTCACGCTGCCGGTGGTGCGCGCCCTGGAAAATCTGATGGATCCCGCCGCGGCAGAAGCGCTGGCGCCTTTCTTGGATCACTCCGATCCCCTGGTGCGCTGGCACGCCATCCAGGCCATGCTGAAGTGCCGGGTGACCGACTACAACGGCAAATTGCAACAAATGTCCAAAGAGGATGTCCACGATCTGGTGCGTGAAGCGGCGCTGATCGCCCTGTCGGAGCTTTCTCCTCTCCCCCAATCCCAGAACAACTAGCGGACGGATTTATTTGGCGCAGCGGAAGCCCACGTCCTGCCAGGCATTGTTGGGCAGGCTGCCTTCCCGGTAATAGGTGCGCGCGGAGACCTGATTCTTGGCCCATGAGCCGCCGCGGATGACCCGTTTGCCGGAGGATTTACCGGCCCTGCCTCCGGAACCGGTATAGGGCTTGTAGGTGTCCGTGACCCATTCCCGTACGTTTCCCGCCATAAACCGCAGACCGAAAGGACTGATGTCGCGGGTATGCTGATTGACGGGCACCGAGCCTGTGCTGCGGGATTCCCTGGAGATGGTGTCGCCGGGAGAGAGGGTTTTTGCGCCCCAGGGATAGGTGTGGCCCCGGGTGCCCCGGGCGCCTTTCTCCCATTCGGCCTCCTTGGGCAGCCGTTTGCGCATGAACTTGCAATAGCGCCGCGCGTCCTCCCAGCTGATCCCGACGACCGGATGGCTGCCCTGCCCGGCGGGCACGGTCTTGCCTCCCCAGTAGTGCGGGGCGCGGTAACGGCGCTGCTTGACGAACTTCGCGTACTGCTGGTTGGTGACTTCCGTGGCGTCGATGAAGAAGCTGGGAAGCGTCACCTTATGCAGGGGATTGGACTGCTTGGGACTGCCGTTGGTGCCCATCAGGAACTCGCCGGAGGGAACGAGCACCATCCCCGCCGCGGCACCCTTGCCGCCTCCGGGAGCGCGCGCCGTCCCTTGCTGCGAGGCGGCGCTGGAAGCGCTTACCTTGATCAGATCGGCCCACTCGATCACGCCGTTAAAGATGTTAAGCATTTTCAGGGAGGCCACCACGGTGCCATCCGCGCGGCGGGTAACCCCGCCGTAAATAAACGCATCCACCCCGTAGAGCTCGCCCGCCTGTTTGGCGCTGCCCTGATCAATGAACATGGATTGGCCGAGCCGCTGCTCCCTGGTGATCAGCTTCAGATTCTCGCGATCCACCACTTTGATGTTGCCGTCCTTGGTGATGGCCACCGAAATATAGTCCATCAACGCCTCGGCGGTAAACACCTGCACAGGCTTGAAATCCCAGAAGCTGACCTGGCGGATGTTGGCCTTGCGCAGCCGGTCCAGATCATTGCGCAGGGAGTTCACCACGCCCCCGCCCAGGGCCAGCAGCATCTCGGATTCCCGGCCACCCGCTTCCAGGGAAAATACGTCGGCCCAGGCAATGGAGGAGGTCTGCACGTCGATCGCCTTGAGCACCAGGGCATCCTGGTACACGGTGCCGTATATGAACAGGTCCACCCCCAGCAACTTGCCCAGCTCCTTGTATTTCTTGGCCGAAACGAACTCGGAGAGCTGAACCTTCTGCTCATTGAGGATCAGATTGAGTTTGGAGCGGTCGATCACGCGCAGCCGCCTTCCACGCACGATCTTTACGTTGGCGTAATCGATGAGCTGCGTTACGTCGATGCGCGTACCCGCATTGCGGATGCGGGAGAACGCCGCGGTCTTGTAGCGGGGGTCCTTGATACCACTGAGGGATTTGGCGATGCTGTCGGCCAGCGCCTCGGTGTCCACTTGCCCCAGCGCCGGAAGGGGTGCGATCCACGACAGGAATAAAAGGACGGCCGTGGCTCGTGCCATCATATTGGTACAGCGCTGGAGCATGGAGTCGCGCATTCCGTACAAATTTAACTTGCCAGATTAACCGAGACAATCTTGGAAACGCCGGCTTCCTCCATGGTCACGCCGTAGAGCAAGTCCCCTACCTCCATGGTGCGCTTATTGTGCGTAATTATAATGAATTGAGACCTGTCTGTCATGTTTTGGATGAGCCGCGTGAAGCGGCCCACGTTCGCATCGTCCAAGGGTGCGTCCACCTCGTCCAGCAGACAGAACGGAGAGGGCTTGTACAGAAAGAAGGAAAATATCAGCGCAATCGCCGTGAGGGCCTTCTCTCCACCGGATAACAGGTTCAGGTTCTGCAATTTCTTGCCCGGCGGCTGCGCCACGATGTCCACTCCCGCCAGCAGCAGGTCCTGCGAGTCCGTCAGTACCAGCTTGGCCTCACCCCCGTTGAAAATGACGGGGAAAATTTCCTGGAACTTCTCGTTGACCGCATCGAAGGTTTCCTTGAAGCGCCGCCGCGATTCCTGATTCATGCGCCGGATGGATTCTTCCAGATCCGCGATGGCCGACTCCAGATCGTCCTTCTGGCTCTGCAGGAATTCCAGCCGTTCGGCCAGCGCGTCGTATTCTTCCGGGGCGGCGAGATTTATGCCTTCCATTTTTTCCAAACGCTGGCGGGCGCTGGCCAGTTCCGCTTCCAGGGCCTTGTCGTCCAGCTCTTCCTCCCCGCTGGAGTCCCCTTCCGCGGGCGGCTCTCCCTCCGGCACCCCGGCCTGCGCGGCCCATTGCTGCATGCGCGTGCGTTCCTCGGCCAGGGTCAGTTCCACCTCGTGCCGTTCGCTTTGCACTTCCTCCAGCTTGCGCCGCTCTTCACCCACGTCATGGGCCAGGTTCTGACGGACGGACTCCTGTTCCCCGTAGCGGCCCATATCTTCCAGCAGGCTGCGGCGCCGCCCGGCCAGTTCCTTGTCCAGCTCCGCCAGCTTGCGGGCGATGTCCTCGCTGGCACGCTCAGCCTCCGCCAGGGCGTTGCGCTGGGTTTCCAGATTGGTCTCGGCTTCGGCCAGCTTGGCGGCCAGCGCTTCCTGTTCCGCCCGCAGCGCCCCGCGCCCCGTGGCGATATGCTCCAGCTTGGAGCGGATCTCCTGGTGCTCCACCTTGCGGTTGGTCAACTGCTGATTAAGGGTGGCCACGCTCAATGCGGCCACGTTGGTTTTTTCCTGGGCGGCGGAGAGGCCGGTTTCCTGTTCTTCCTGCTGGGCCTGCAAGCGGCTCAAGTGCTGGGCCATGGTGCTTTGCTGTTCGCCGTTGCTATGCGCTTCCGCTTCCAATTGCGTCAGGGCGTCCTCCATATTGGATCTTACTTGTGCCAGGCGCCCTGCTTCCCTTTCCGCGTGGGTCTGCTCCTGTTCGACCTGGCTCAAGCGCAGGGTGTACTCGTGACGGCGGGTTTCCTCCTCCTGCATTTTGTCCTGCAGGATTTCGGCTTCCGCTTCCAGTTCACCTACCCGGGTGGCGATGGCGCTCTGGCGGTCTGCAAGGACTTTCAGTTGTTCTTCCAGGGAGGCGATTTCCGTGCGGCGGCGCAGGATGCCCGCGGCGGGCGTGGCGGACTGGCCCAGGGCCACCACGCGCTTGTGGTCGATGTGGAATAGCCCGTCTTCGGCCAGCCACTCCGCGCAGGGATGGCCATCCATGGGAAGCGGATGGGGCACGCCGCCGGGGGCGTGCAGGCGCACGGCGCCGTAGAGCCCCTTGCGCAACGCGTCGAACTCGGCGGGCATGATCACCAAATCGGCCAGGGTGGCAACCTCCGGCGCGACGCTGCCGGAGGCGGGATAGGCATCCAGCGCCACGACCTTCACCCCGCCCAGCTCCTGCGCGGCCAGCCGTTCCTGTACCCGGGGCAGTTGTGCGCTTTCGCGGATCGCAATGTATTCCAGGCTCGGCGCCAGGATATCTCCCACCCACTCGGCCACTTGCGGCGCCACGCTGATGAAATCGGCCAGGGGGCCCATCCACCCCACCTCTTCCCGGAAGGAAGGTTCCTGACCGGCCCATTCCAGGGCCTTGCGTACGGTTTCCTCAAAGCCTTCCCTTCCAGCCTCGATTTCCTTCAGGGAGACGATCCGGGAGCGGATTTCCACTATTTCGCGCTCGGTGTCGAGTTGAATTTTCTGGTTGTCCTCGAAATTCCATGACTGCGCGGCGATTTGCCGGCCCAACTCCAGGGCGCGTTCCTCCCCTGTTTCCATGTCTTCACGCAACCGGGTCAGATTGTGGTGGGTGGCGCTCAACTGCTGGGAGACGGTCTCCTGCTCCTCGGCGGTGATGGCAGCCTGGGCCTCCAGCCCTTCCCGGCGCCGCTCGCCATCGGCCAGGCGCTCGGTGAGCAACTGGCGCTGGCTGCCGATGCCGCTGATCTCCGCATGGCAGGCCAGCAGTTGCTCCCGCAGGGACTGAATTTCCGCGTCAATGGCGGACTTGCCCGCTTCCTTCTCGCTGTATTCTCCTTCCAGCCGCTCAATTTCCAGGCCCTGGTTCTGCTCCCGCTCTGTCAGGTTGTGCAACTCAGCCTCGCTGGAGGCAAGCTCTTCGGTCAGGCTGTGCCGCCGATTCCGAATTTCGGCCACGGTTTCGTTTATTTGGCCGATCCATTGTTCGCGATTACCCTGGTTCTGGGTTTCCAGGGCCTGGCGGGTGCGCTGCTCCTGCATCTCGTTTTCCTGCTGGCGCACGGCCTCCCGGCTTTCGGACAGTTGGGTTTCCCGCCCGGTCTGCTCCAGATCAAGTTGTTGCAGGCGGGTTTGCACCGTGGACAGGGCCTGCTGCCGCAGAATGCTTTTCTGCTGGATGGCGTCGCGCTTCTGCGCCATCTCCGTGCACAGGCGCACGCTGGACAGATACCTGGCCCGCGCCAGACGCGCGTTCAGGGCGTTCACCTGGTCCCGCAGCAACAGGAACTGCTGGGCCTTGTCCCTCTGGCCGCGCAGTTGTTCCTCCTGCCGATGCAGCTCTCCCTCCAGGTCCTGCACCCGCAACAGGTTCTGACGGGTTTGCTCCAGCTTGCGCTCCGCGGCGATGCGCTTGGTCTTGTAGCGCACGATGCCCGCAGCTTCTTCCATGTAGATGCGGCGCTCGGCGGGGGAAGCGGTGATAAGCTCGTCCACCCGCCCCTGCTCCACGATGGAGTAGGACCTGCCCGCCGCGCCTGTGTCCGCCACCGGCTCCCGGATATCCATCAGACGGCAGGGAATCTTGTTGATCAGGTACTCGCTCTCCCCCGAACGGTAGAGACGCCGCGTCACGGCGATTTCTTCGTAGTCCCGGTATTTTTCCGGGGCTGTGCCGTTCACGTTGTCGAAGAGGATGGTCACTTCGCTACGGCCCACGGGCTTGCGCGTGGCGCTGCCATTGAAGATCACATCCCCCATGGCCTGACCCCGCAGGAAACTGGGGCTCTGTTCCCCCAACACCCAGCGGATCGCGTCCACTACGTTGCTCTTACCGCAACCATTGGGACCGACAACCAAGGTGATTCCGTTTTGCTCGAAGTCGAGCACGGTTTCGTCGCAGAATGATTTGAAGCCATTGAGCTTGAGCCGTTTTAGCCGCATGCACCTCCTGATGTGCTGATAAGTTCTTCCCTGAACCCGCTCCGCGGCCGCGGCGGGCGCCGCGC
>JAPUIH010000025.1 GCA_027297205.1 SAR324 cluster bacterium
CGCCGCGAGGGCGTGCGCCATGTCTTCAACGTGCCGGGGGAGAGCTACCTGGCCGCCCTGGACGGCTTCTTCGACGTGCCGGAGATCACGCTCATTACCAACCGCCACGAAGGTGGAGCCTGCTACATGGCCGAGGCCTACGGCAAGGCCACGCGGAGCACCGGCGTGTGCTTCGTGACGCGGGGTCCCGGCGCCACCCACGCCAGCATCGGCGTGCACGCCGCCTCCCAGGATTCCACGCCGCTGGTGCTGCTGGTGGGCCAGGTGCCCCGCCGCAGCCGGGGCCGGGAAGCTTTCCAGGAGATCGACTACGGGCAGTTCTTCGGCAGCATGGCCAAGTGGGTGGTGGAAATCGACGATGTGCGCAAGATCCCCGAGATCGTGCCGCGCGCCTTTCACGTGGCCCGCAGCGGCCGTCCGGGGCCGGTGGTGATCTCCATGCCCGAGGACGTGCTGGCCGAGCAGGCGGCGTTTCATTTTTCCGAGCCCATCCCCGCCGCCTTGCCCCATCCGGACCCGGCCCTGGTGCAGGAACTGGTGGAGCGCATCGCCGCCGCGGAACGGCCCGTGGCCCTGGTGGGCTCCGGGGTGCAGTACGCGCGGGCCCGCCAGCAGATGGTGGCCTTCTGCGAGCGCTTCCAGATTCCCGTGCTCACCTCCTGGCGGCGCATGGATGCCTTTCCCAACAACCACCCCCATTACGTGGGCAACCTGGGCCTGGGCAAGACCCCCAGCCAGGACGTGGTGCGGGAGGCGGACCTGGTGGTGGTGATCGGCGACCGGCTTTCGGACAACACCACCGCCAATTACAAGCTCTTCGCGCCGGGCCAGGCCATTGCCCAGGTGGACATCGACGAGGCGGTGATCGGGCGCAACTTCGCCCCGCAGTTGGCCATCATCTCCGACGCCCGGCTGGCCCTGGAGGCCATGTTGGAGCACCCGGCCCCGGCCCCCAAGGTTGCGCGCGCCGCCTGGATGAGCGGCCACCGTAAGACCTTCGATAAGTTCCAGACCCCGGTGGAACGGCCCTGGGCGGCGGTGCCCTTGGAGCGGGTGCTGGCCGAACTGCGGGAGACCCTGCCCGCGGACGCCGTGCTCACCGTGGACGCGGGCAACGCCTCGGCCTGGGTGCACCGCTACTATCCCTACAATACGGAAGACTCCTTCCTTGGGCCTACGGTGGGCTCCATGGGCTACGGCCTGCCGGCGGCCATCGCGGCCAAGATCGCCCATCCGGATCGGGTGGTGGTGGGCACGGCGGGGGACGGCGGGTTCATGATGACCGTGCAGGAACTGGCCACGGCGGTGCAGTACAAAATCAATATCGTGCAACTCGTGTTCAACAACAGCGGATTGGGCACCATCCGCATGCATCAGGAACAGGACTATCCAGGGCGCGTGGTGGGCACGCAGCTCAACAATCCGGACTTCGCGGCCCTGGCGGAATCCTTCGGCGCGCGCGGCTTTAAGGTGGATGCGCCCGAAGCCTTCCTGCCCGCGCTGAAAGAGGCCCTGACGGCGGACGTTCCGGTGGTGATCGAGGTGATCACGGACCCGGAGGTGATCTCCGTGAGCGCCACCATTTCCGAGTTGCGTGGAGGCAAGGCGGCGCGCTAGCAGGGCCGCGCAACCCGCCCGCTCTTGACGGCAAAACGATGACCCAGCATAAAACCCACCACTACGAGGTCAATACCAGCTGGAGCAGCGCCCTGGCCGGCCCGACCCACAACTACCGCTCCTACTCGCGGGAGCACCGTATCGAGATCGAGGGCAAGGCGCCCTTGCACGCTTCCGCCGAACCGGCCTTCCGGGGCGACGAAACCCTGCACAATCCCGAGGACCTGCTGCTGGCCTCTCTTTCCGGCTGCCACCTGCTGTGGTACCTGCACCTGTGCGCCGTCAACCAGGTGGAGGTGCTGGAATACCTGGACCGCGCATCGGGAGTGATGCTGGAGTCGCCGGGGGCGGGCCGCTTCCAGGAAGTCGTGCTGCGGCCCCAGGTCACCATTAGCGCCTCCAGCGACGAGGCGGTGGCCCTGCAACTGCACGAACAGGCGCACCGGGAATGCTTTATCGCCAACTCCGTGAATTTTCCCGTGCGCCACGAGCCCGTCATAACACGGGCGCAACCCGAGGCGCCGTCCACATAAACCACGGGAAATAAATCACAGAGAACAAACTACAGGGGGATGATCACGAATTTGCGGCCGGCCAACTCCTGGCCGTCCCGCAGACCGTTGACACGCATGATGCGGTCCGGCTTGGCCTGGAAGCGGCTGGCCAGCGTGAGCACCGTGTCCGAGACGGCCACCTGGTGCAGCAGCCATTTGCCGGGTGTGGAGACGCGGCCCGCCAGCTTGGCCCGCACCAGCTTGCGGGTACCGGGGGGTATGCGCAGCAGATAAAGAGAGTTGCCCGGCGGGATTTCCTGCTGGATCAACTCGGGATTGAGTTCGAAGAGGGACTGCGCGTTAATGTCCAGATGCTTGGCCAGCACGGCCAGCGAGAATCCCGGCGTGACCTTGATGCGCTCGAACACCACCCTGGGCATGAAACGGATCTTGTTGAACCCGAAGGCGTCCAGGTTTTTCGCGATCAACACGGCCGCAATGAACCTCGGCACGTAGTTGCGCGTTTCGTCCGGCAACTCTTCCAGGGCCCAATAATGCCTGGGCCGCTTCGCCTTGCGGTTGACCCGCCTCGCCCAGCGCACCGTGCCTGAGCCGGAATTATAGGCGGCCAGGGCCAGGTCCCAGTCCTTGAATTCCCGGTACAGTTGCTTCAGATACAAGGCCGCGGCCCGCGCGCTCCGCATGGGGTCGAAGCGCCGGTCGAACCATGAATTGGATTGCAGATTGAAGCGGCGCCCTGTTTCCCGCGTGAACTGCCACACCCCCGCGGCCTGTGCGGGAGATACGGCGTTTTCCATAAAACCGCTCTCGATGAGAGGCAGGTAGGCCAGTTCATCGGGCAACCCGTATTCATGGAATATGCGCTTGAAGCCTTGCAGGTATTTGGTGGAACGGGCGATGGCCCCCTCCAGCCCCCGGCGCCGGGTGCGCTGAAAATAGTCGATGTAGCGCCCCACCTGCTCCAGGGCATAGGGCGGGAGGCGCCGGTGCAGCGCGGAAAGGGCGAATGGGCTGCTGCCGGGTGCGAGAGCCGCTCTGGACGCGGCATCAGCCAGCACCGCTGGCGGTTCGCTCCGGGCCGTCAGATTGAAAACCAGCAGGGTGGAAAGGCCCGCCACTATCGCCAGCACGGCGGCGGGCAACAACAGAATCAGTCTTTTGCCTGGGCTGCCCTGCCGCGGCCGGTGGTAATTCATGAACACTCTCAATTGATGCTAATCGAAACAATTGCCCTGGATTAGTCGAACCACAGGGCATTTGTCAACCGCAAAGCCGTCCCTGGCACGGGCCAACTGTGCGGACTGTCGCAATTGTGCATAAATGGATTCGGCTCAGAGCCTGACGCGGCGCACTTGGGCTTGCGCCATCTTGTTTATATAGGCCGCCGTGCTTGAGGTGTGCCAAAAACCGGGAATTTTGGCTTCGCAGCGTGGGCAACATCCGTTTTGCAAATGATAGCCCTGCACGGC
>JAPUIH010000250.1 GCA_027297205.1 SAR324 cluster bacterium
GGCGTGCTGGCCGAGGAAATATCCGGAATGCTCGCCGCCTGGCTGGAACGTCATGCCGAAGCGGACTGAGCGCGGGGCGCAGTTGCCCGGCGTTCCGCCGCCCCAGGTTGCCTGGCGTGAGCGCACCATAAGCGGGCGAACGGCCAGGATGATGTGGAATTTTCGTCAATTTTTACAGGACCAGATGCCCTGGAATTTTTGGGCCGAATTGCTGGATTCAACCGGAAATTTCCGGCTTATACAAGCGGACCACGAGGTCATTGCTTCATTTGACGTGCGCCGGCTTGCGCCAGCATTTTCCGGATCGCCGGCGCTGCCGGTAATTTTACGATCGTTGACTTTTGCTGCGTTAGGGAATCATGCGATGCTGTCCATCCACGGAAGAACAGAACCATAGGTTTGCAATCTAAACATTCCGTTCCCACAATGAAAAAAACTACACCACCTGACTTCCGCAGGGTTTTTTGAAGTTGAAGGCACTGAAGGGTGTTCGGCGGCTGGCCGGAATCGCGGCCGTGGTGCTGCTGGTGGGGGCATGTGCGGGCGGCGGTCAATTGCAGGTCGTAAAAACCCGCCCGAACGTAGAACAGAAGTTCTGGCTGATGGAGCCCAAGCCCCCCCGGAAGCCCGTGGCCCATGTGATTCTGTTCGCTGGAGGGCGGGGCAGGCTCGGTTTGTCCTTTGCCGGAATTTCTGAATTACGGGGAAACTTTCTCGTCAGAACGAGAGAGCTCTGGGTCAAGGAAGGTTTTTCCGTGGCCCTGCCGGACGTTCCATCGGATACGCCGGTTCTCTTTCTGCCCAGGAACGGAGATGCGTCATTCCGCGCCAGCCAGGAACATGCAACGGATATCAAGCACGTTATTCAAGCGTTGCAGTCCAAATGGGACCTGCCTGTCTGGTTGGTGGGCACGAGCCGGGGCACCGTTTCGGCTTCCGCCGTGGCCGCGAATTTACCGAAAGGAATGGTCGACGGGGTGGTGCTGACCTCGTCTGTGTTCCAGCCTCTGGAGAGCGGCCTCCTTGGCAAAATGATCCCCGAAAAGGTACGGGGTATTCGCGGCCTTGCTGCGCGGGACCTTGCACGAATCATGGTTCCGACATTATGGGTGCACCATAAGAAAGACGCGTGCCCAATTACGATGTTCAAGGATCTCGCGGGATTCATGTCCATGCAAACCAATGCGCCCAAGGTGGAACTGCTCACCTACCAGGATGGCGGCGGGGCCAGGGGGAATCCCTGCCACGCCCGTCATTGGCACGGTTTTCCCGGGATCGAGGAAAAGGTCGTCCGGGACATTTCAAACTGGATCAAGGCCAACAACGAGGACAGGTAATCCCCCGCGCCTCGTTGCACCGCCGCGGTGTCGCCAAGGGCACTGCAATTCCGTGAAATTGCCAGCAGCCGCCTGATATCACGCCTGCCTTGCGCCGCCTTCCCTTGAGGCGAGGTAGCCGCTGTAGACTTCCATAAATCGCGTCATATCCGCCACCGTGCCCACGCTGAGCCGGAATGTATCGCCGATGGGCGGGCTTTGGGGCCGCACCAGAATCCGGTTCTCGCGCAAATATTCGCAGGCGGCATCCCGGTCGTCCGGACGCACCAGCATAAAATTCGCCGCGCCCCGGAAATAAGTCACGCTGTGTTCGTCGAAGAACCGCTCCACCATGGGTTTGGCGCGGTTCATCACCTCGTCGATGTATTTCCGCCAGGAGCCGGAATGGGCGAGCACCGCCTCAGCCGCCTTGACCGCCAGGATGTTCACATCGAAGGGACCCCGCACCTTGTGCAACTCCTGGATGAACTGCTCGTTGGAAATCACGTAGCCCAGGCGCAGGCCCGCCAGGGCGAAGGCCTTGGAAAAGGTGCGTGTGATCGCCAGATTGCCGTGGCGCGCGAGCATGGGCACGGCGGTCTCGCCTGTAAACTCGTAATAGGCCTCATCCACCAGCATCGGAATATCCGGATGGGTCTTGAGAATGGTCTCGATCTGCCGCGGGGCGATGGCCGTGCCGGTCGGATTGTTGGGATTGATCAGCACGATCAGCCGTGTGCGCGGCGTCACGGCGGCCAGCACTTCCTCGCAAGGGAAACTCATGTCCTCGCGGTAGGCCGGCGAAACCACCACCGCGCCCAGCACTTCCGCGAACTGGGGAATCATGGCAAATCCCGGCCGGGCCTGCACCATCTCGTCCCCCGGCTCCAGCACGGCGCGGATGATAATTTCCAGGGATTGATCCGACCCGTTGCAAAGGATGAGCTGTCCGGTGCGCGCTTGCGCATACTCGGCCAGCCGCTCCAGCAGGGCCGGATGAGTGGGGTAGCGCTGGAGATTCCCATCCTGGAGAAACCGCTGCAATGCCTCGATTACTTCCGGCGCGGGTGGCAGGGTGGACTCGTTGAAATCCAGCAGCAGGGCGTCCTGGTCCTTGCGCGCCGCGAGGGGCGGATCGTATGTGCCCATGCGGGCCACTGCATCTTTCACTTTCATGGTCTTGCCTGCCGCCTGTCTGCGCTCCCGCCAGTCTGCGCGGATGTTGCCGCTCAACGCCCTGCTCCTGGCGCCTAGCCGTCATGGCGATCTCAATTGCAACATCTAACACCATTGAAAAAGGATAATCCAGGAGGCGGGCCCAAGGGGCAGTGAATCAGTTTCGATACAGTCATTCTGAGCGTAGCGAAGAATA
>JAPUIH010000251.1 GCA_027297205.1 SAR324 cluster bacterium
GAGTGACCGCGTGACCGATTCGGTAAGCATGGTCGCAACAACCTGGGCAAGGCTGACTTGCCGCATTTCAGGAGGTGAGAGCGAATGCCATTCCCCCATGGTCAAGCGATCTGTTGAGAATGAGCAGGTCTTGCAAATCAATGGGCTTTTTTAGGAAATGAGGTGATCTAGGGGTGATCTAAGCAAGAAAGCCCCTACGCCGGGGTGACGTAAGGGCTTGTTTTTACTAGCTCCCCGAGCAGGACTCGAACCTGCGGCCCGGTGGTTAACAGCCACCTGCTCTACCAGCTGAGCTATCGGGGAATGTTGCCCGGCTGCCGCTGTATGCCCGCTGATGGGCTTTGGCCGCTCAGCAGGCCGCCGCCCCGGCGTCCGCGCCGCCCTTACTTCAGGAACGCCGCCAAGTCTGCAATATTTGCCTTCAAATGCGGCATGGGCGGCATCATCTTGGTGGGGCGCTTGGGCTTGTAGCCCTTGGGATAAGTGGCGGAAAGCACCCTCGCCATGATCAGCGCCTGGGACGATCCCTTTATCGCGGGGCCGATCGCCCCGGCCTTGCCGGGATCCATGTTGTGGCAAGCGATGCAGTTGATGGTGTAGACCTGCTTGCCCTTCGCCGCGTCGCCCGCGGCCAGCGCCAGATGGCCCGCCGCAATCAGCGCAACCGCAAAAATCACAGCAAATGTCACAAACCTCATAGGGTATTTCTCCGAAAATTGGCAGTTCGAGTTGAACAGGAGCTTGCACCTGTCGTAGTATTCCGGTCCGTCCCCGCTGAAATTGGTCTCGGAACCCCGCTCATACAACGCTAAAGCCTGACATACAAAGCAGGAGCGTGCAACCGTGTTTGCCCCGCCGGCCGGGGCCACGCGGGACGAACCCCCTTGACAGATTCGCAGAAGGGGGTAGGCTGCAATCATGCTTCAGCACCGGCCCGGCCGCCGCGGATTGCAAGCATTCCTTTGGAACCGTCCTTGCCCTGAAAAGGTTGTCATGCATGAGTTCGAAGTCCTCGCGACTTACTTCGTTTTATGCGCCCTCTACCTAAGTATCTTTTTCGCCGCCGAAAAGTACTTTATGAAGAAGTAGCGCCCGCGGTTTCCGGCGCTAGGCTTTTCGCTGTCTGCTTCGCGCTGCCGCTTGCCGTGCTGGCTTCCTGCACCGCTCCCCAGCTCAATTTCGTCCAGACCACGATAGATTTGCCGGCTTACCGGTCTTTCCTGGTGCCGCGTCCCCTGCTGCCCTTTCGGGCGACGGGCTCGCTGCGTTTCACCTATGCGGGGGAGGCGCAGGCGGGTGAATTCATCCTGTTCGGCAGCCCCCTGCGCGCTTACCGGATGCAATTGCTGGCGCCGGTCACGGGCGCCCTGGCTCTGGAGCTGCGCTTCGACCGGGAGCGGATGCTGCTGCTGGATTTCGCGCGGGATTCCTATTTTCTCGGCGGCAACACCCGGGAGAACCGCGAGCGCTGGATCGATCTGGACATCACCCCCGCGGAATTTCTGCTGATGGTGAGCGGCCGCATCAGCGAGGCGGACTTCGCCGCGGCGGGCGGGCGCTGGATATCCGGCAAGCAGGCGCAAATGACCGTGGGGAGCGTCACCTACACTTTCTGGCTGGACGGGCATGGCCTGCCCGCACGCTGGAACAAGATGGAGCACGGGCAACTGCTGTACCGGGTGGAATACCGGGAATACCTGAGCGTTCCCACCGCTTCCGGGCCGCCCTTGCGCCTGCCCCGCAAGTTGCGCGTGTACACCGGTGAAGGGGCGCCCACGATGATTCTCGGGGTGCGGGAGTTCCTGCCCGGCGCGCGCAGCCTAAACCCGGTGGCGTTCGTTCCGCCCGCGGGACGGGAGTGGCGGTTCACGCCCCTGCCCAGCCGTTAGGGCCGCCGCCGGAAGCGAGGCCCCTGGCCCGGCATGGCGAGCCTGCTTGCCGGATATCCACCGCCCGTCTTGCGGCGGCTGTGAATATCTGTACAATTTTACCTTATTTCGTCCGCAGCCTCCTATTTGGCCGCCGCAACTCCTGCCCGCACCGTTCCGCCAGGAAAGGGAATCATGAGCGCCGCCACCAAGCCCGCCCACACCAACCGGCTTGCCCAGGAGAAAAGCCCCTATCTGCTGCAACACGCCCACAATCCGGTGGACTGGTACCCATGGGGGGAGGAAGCCTTCGCCAAGGCGGCGGGGGAGGACAAGATGGTGCTGGTGAGCATCGGCTACGCCACCTGCCATTGGTGTCACGTGATGGAGCGGGAGTCCTTCGAGAACGAGGAGACCGCCCGATTTCTCAACGAGAACTTCGTGACCATCAAGGTGGACCGGGAGGAGAGGCCCGATGTGGACAAGATTTACATGGACTCCCTGCACGCCCTGGGGCAGCAGGGGGGCTGGCCGCTCAACATGTTCACCACGCCCGATGGACGGCCCGTCACCGGCGGCACCTATTTCCCCCCGGAAGCCGCCCACGGGCGCAAGAGCTTCCGGGAAATACTGGAATTACTGCTGGATGCCTGGCGCAACAACCGCGCCGCAATCCTGGAAAACGCCGAGCTGCTGACCCGGCACTTACAGGAGCAGGCGCGGCCCGGCGGCAGCCAGCATCGGCAGTGGAATTATGAGGCTGTGGAGGCGGCGCTGGAGGCCTACGCCCAGGCTTTCGACAGCAAGGACGGCGGCTTCACCCTGCAGCCCCAGAACAAGTTTCCACCCAGCATGGGGCTGATGCTCTTGCTGCGCCATCACGCCCGCACGGGGGATTCGGCCGTGCTGGAGATGGTGGAGCTGACCCTGAAGAAAATGATTGCCGGGGGCATCTACGACCAGCTTGGGGGAGGCCTGAGCCGCTACAGCACCGATTACCGTTGGCTGGTGCCCCATTTCGAAAAAATGCTTTACGACAATGCCTTGTTCGTCCAGGCGCTCACGGAAGCCCATCTGGCCACCGGCAAGGCGATTTACCGCGCCTACGCGGAGGACGTGCTGGCCTATGTGCGGCGTGACATGACCAGCCCCGAGGGCGCGTTCTACTCCGCCGAGGACGCCGACAGCGAAGGGGTGGAGGGCAAGTTCTACGTGTGGTCGCCGGGCGAGGTGGAGGCGTTGCTGGAGGCGGAGGACGCCCGCTGCGCCATGGCCTATTGGGATATCAGCCCGCAGGGAAACTTCGAGGGGGACTCCATCCCCAACACGCCGCGCGGCCTGGCCGAGGTGGCGGCGCAGCTGGACCTGGGGGACGAGGAACTGGCCGAGCGGCTGCAACGGGCGCGGGAGATCATGCTGGAGGCCCGCGCCAAACGGGTGCGGCCCCTGCGCGACGACAAGGTGCTTACTTCCTGGAACGCGCTGATGATCTCCGCCTTCGCCAGGGCCGGGCGGGCCTTTGAGGAGGCCGCATACGTGGAAACCGCCCGCAAGGCCGGGCGCTTCATTATAGACAATCTGCGCGACGGCTCCGGACGGCTCCTGCGCCGCTACCGGGAGGGCGAGGCGCGCTACAAGGGTTATCTGGTGGATCATGCCCAGCTGGCCGGGGCCTGTCTGGACCTATATGAGGCCACCCACGACAGCGCCTGGTTCGGGGAGGCGCTGGGCCTGATGCGCGAGGTAAACCGGCTCTTCCGCAACGAGGACGGCCCGTATTTCGACACGGGCAGCGACAGCGAGAAATTGCTGGCCCGCAACATGGACGGCTACGACGGCGTGGAGCCCTCCGGCAATTCCGCCGCGGCCGAAGCCTTCCTGCGGCTCCATGCCTACGGCGTACGGGAAGGCTTCGACGAGGACGCCCTGCGCATCTTCGCGGGATTTCACGATCATCTGCACAAGGCCGGCTCGAGCTTCTCCGCCATGCTGAACGCCCTGGCCTTCCATCTGAGTCCACCCCGCGAAGTGGCCGTGGTGGGGGATGCGGAGGCCGCCGATACCCGCGCCATGCTGGAGGCACTGGCCACCGGCTATCATCCCGCGCTGGTCACGGCATTCGCCACACCGCGGCAGGCCGCCCAGGCGGCAGGCCTAATTCCCTTGCTGGAGGGCCGCGCCACGGTGGACAAGCCCACCGCCTGGGTATGCCGGGACATGGTTTGCCAGCTTCCCGTGCACAACGCCGCCGATTTGCGAGCGCAACTGGCGGAGGGCTAAGGTTGGCGGGTGGGAGATCGCGGCGCCCGCGCGCACGAAAAAATACCGCCCTGGACCTGCAGATCCAAGGCGGCTTTTATTGCGATGGGGCCTCTTCACGAGGCATTCGTATCGCGTCCCTTTCGGGTTTTCATCCGACCCTCCATCCCTTGGCCGGCCAATCGTCCTTCATGGGCCGCCCGGAGGTGGGGTCGGGAAACTCCCGCAGACTCCCTACGGGAGTGGGATTCAAATG
>JAPUIH010000252.1 GCA_027297205.1 SAR324 cluster bacterium
TGCCTTGAGCGTCCTGTTGACATTACTCCTGGCGGGCACCCTGGCCCACGCCCAGCAGTTCCAGCCCGGACAGCCCCGCTATCAAGTGCAGGGCATGGGCGCAAGCGGATACCGCGCGGACGCGGTGGGGCGCTCCCGGGAGGAGGCGCTTGAGGCGGCCCAGCGCGATGCGGTGGAAAAAGTCTCGGGGGTGATGATCGAAAGCGTGTCCAAGCTGAAAAACTTCGCGTTGGTGAAAGATGAAGTGCTCAGCCGCAGCAAGGGCTTTATCGAAACCTACAAGATCATCAAGGAAGGGCGCGATCGCGAATTGTACAACGTGGTGATCGACGCGGTCGTGGTGAAAGCCGATTTTATCAAGCAGTTGGACCAGTCCCTGGAAAACCTGTACCGGCGCGTGGGCAAACCCCGCATAATGATCGTCGTCAAGGAAAGTTTCCTGGACCGGTCGGGGAATCCCAAGGATGCGAACAGCCCGTCGGCCCAGGGTGTCTTTGAAAAGGAAATCCGCAAGATTCTGATCAAGCAGGGATTTACCTTTATCGATGCCCGCGCGGCGGCGGGCATGTCCCTGTTGCAGGTGGCCCTGCGGGGCGAGGATATCGCGCGGGAAAAAGTGGTCGAAGCGGCCCGCACCACCGAGGCAGAAATCATCATGCTCGGCAACGCCACCACCCAGGAGAAGGGTACCTACGGCAGTTTCTTTATCGCCCAGGCGGACCTGGCCATGGACGTGGTGCGGGTGGACAGCGGTCAAATCATGGCCTCCGAGGTGATCAGCGCCCGCGGCCTGAGCATCAATCAGAACTCCGCCAATGTGAAATCGGCGCAGCAAGCCGCCATCGACATGACCCCCAAGCTGATGGAACAGGTCAGTTTTCTGTGGATCAAGGACAAGAACGAAGGGGGACGGATCGAACTTGTGGTCAAGAATGCCTCCTTCGGCGATCTGCTGGCCTTGAAACGAGCGCTCAGCGTGGGCGTGGGTGGGGTGAGCAGTCTGCGGCAACGCTCTTACAAGAACAAAGTGGCCCTGTTTGAACTGCAAACCCGCAAAACCGCCGGTGAGATCGCGGAAGGGCTGTACGAGCAGCAATTCAAGAAGTTCGAACTCGAAATCGAGGATGTTTCCGCCAAGACGCTCACGGTGAGCCTGACCAAGCGCTAGGGCCCGCTCCGGCAAATTGCCCCGCTCCCCCGTCCCGCAGCGCACCTTCCCCAGGCAATGCCGCCGGACTTTGTAAATCGGCAAAGCCAGAATGAAACCACACACCGCAAATTCCGCCAGGATTCCGCATGCCCTTGCGGTGCGCTCCGCATCGCTGGGCAAGGCATCGCTGGGCGGGGCATTGCTGGGCGGGGCCGTGCTGGCGGCGCTGCTGCTGACCCTCCGGCCGCCAGGCCTGCACGCCCATCCAGGCTCTCTGGACGAGTACGGCGGGCATTTCAACGACAAGCTGGGCAATTATCATTACCACCGCCCGCTGGCCACCATGGCCAAGCGCAAGAAAGAGTTCCTGACCTGGATCGACTATAGGCGGACGGGGGAAATCCGGGGCAAGGTCGCCAAGCTGGAGCGGGCGGACGCTCTGTGGCTGAGGCTGGAGTACCGGCCGGCCTATCAGGATCTGGCCCGGGTGCTCACCGCGGGCAACCGCAAAAGCAAGGAGATGTGGGTCAAAATTTACTTTCAACACGTATCGCCGGAAGCCTCGGTGAATCGCGGCAGGAAATACAACGCATGGTTTCGCAAGAAGGTGGTCTACGAACTGGGACGCAAGCTGATCGGCAAGGACGTGGTGGTGCAATTCCGCATCGTCCAGGACGGGAAACGCATGTACGGCATGGTGTTCAAGGGTGGGGAAAACATCAATCTTTGGCTTGTCCTCAACGGCTGGAGCTACTATCTGTTGACCCAGGGCGAGAACCCTTTCGGCAAGGAATTCATCAAGGCCGAGCAACTGGCCCGCAAACAGAAGGCCGGCTTGTGGAGCCGCTAGCGCCGGCCCACCGCGGCGTATCCGCCATGGCTCCATCCATCGCAGACAATCTGGCAGCCGTGCGGGACAGCATCGCCGAGGCCGCCCAGGCGGCCGGCCGCGACCCGCAAGAGGTCACGCTGATCGCCGTGTCCAAGACCAAGCCCGCGGCGGCGGTGGCCCAGGCCCTTGCCGCGGGGCAGCGCGTATTCGGGGAAAACCGGGTGCAGGAAGCCCTGGGCAAGATCGAAGCAGTGCCTCCCGGGGCGGAGTGGCATCTGGTGGGACACCTGCAGAGCAACAAGGCCCGCCAAGTGCCGGGCAAATTCAGCACCGTGCATTCCCTGGACTCTCCCCGGCTGGCCCTGGCCCTGCAGAAGCAGGCCGCCCAGGCCGGCGTGAACCTGGGCGTGTTGATCCAACTCAATCTGAAGGGGGAAGCCAGCAAGGGCGGGGTGCGGGACATGGCCGGGCTGGGCGCATTGCTGCAGACGGTGCTGGACTGTCCGGCGCTCTCCCCGCGGGGATTGATGACCCTGCCCGATCCCGGTTACAGCGAAGCGGAGACCCGGCGGCATTTCGCCGAGGTGCGGGGGTTGCGCGACTCCCTGCGGGCCGAGTTCGGCTTGGGCCCGGCATTCTGCGAGCTGTCCATGGGCATGTCCCACGATTTTGCCTGGGCCATCGCCGAAGGGGCCACCATGGTGCGCATCGGTACGGCGATATTTGGAGCACGGCCATGAACGAGCCTGAAGCCCTGGCCTCCGCCGCTCCCCGGGTGGGATTCATCGGTTGGGGCGTGGAAAACCAAGCCATGTGGGAGTTGCTGCGCGCCTCCGCGGACGGAGCCGGGGAGGAGATGCCCTTCTTCATGCCCGGCAACCGGCCGGGTGATGCGGGCCCCCTGCGGCCGCTGCCCACGGTGGAAGGGTTGTTCGCGGCCAGCGAGACCATCATGGTGGACGCCCCGCCGGAGCAGGTGGATCAGATCATGCCCGAAATGCGCCTGTCCATTACCGACCGCCATGTGCTGGTGCTGATGGGGGAGGGCTGGTCCATGGAAGCGGTGTGGCGCCATCTCAACGAGCGCAAGCTGGTGCGCTGCCTGATCTCACCTTTTCGCGACGCCGGCCAACCCCTGCTGGCCTTCTACTCCGCGCCCTACCTGGAGCCCGGCGACGTGGCCGCGTTCCGGGCGCTGTTCGCGCACCTGGACGCGGTGCTGGAATTGCAGGACGAAACCCAGTTCCAGGTGGTGCAGGGGCTGGCCGGCATCGCCCCCGCGGCCTTTTACACCATTCTGGACGCCATGGCCGATGGCGCGCTGATGATGGGGCTGCCCAGGGCGGAAGCGCTGCGCTTCATGGCCTCGGTGCTGCTCAACGCGGCCCAGACCATGCTGGAGAGCGGCAAACACCCCGCGCTGCTCAGGGAAGAGGCCCTGCAGTTTAACCTGGCCGCCTCGGGACTGATGGAACTGGAATCCGCCGGCCTGCGCGGATTGATGATGCGCACGGTGGAACGGGCAGTTGCCCGGCTTGACGCAACCCGTAAAGAGGACTAGATAGCCATACCATGACCGAAACTCTGATTCCCCTGGTCGGATATGCCTCCAAGGCTTTGACCCTGCTCATCATCGGGCGGGTCATCATCTCCTGGGTGCGGCCCCGCACCATCAACCCCATCGTGGCGTTCATCCTGGCCACCACCGAGCCCCTGCTAAGGCCCGTGCGCGCCCTTCTTCCCAGCATTGCGGGCATGGACTTCTCCCCCATCGTGGTGCTGTTCGGCATTCAAATTCTGGAGCGGGTGCTGGTGCAGGTGCTGATCGGCATGGCCAACAGCGGCGGCGGGTAGTAGAGGAGGCGCCGCGCCCCCGCGGCGCGAGGCGCTAACGGAAGACCTTTCAGAGATACTCCCTTGTGAATTTCCCATCGGATCGCATGGGGCGTCAATGGAGAGTTCGCGCCGCCGACTAGCAGCTTCTCCCATTGCCGGATGAACCAGGGCAGCGCAGATTGCGATTTTCGGAATCAGGCCAATATCCGTTATAGGAGATCGTGATTAAGGCGGGCAGGTCCGAAGTTGAGGCAATATGCTTATGAAATTGCCGCGGCGCTTATGGTTATGGCTCGGCGCAATTGGCGGCCTGCTGGCGCTCTATTGGGTATTGCGCGATTTCGACCTGAATCAGTTTGTGGATGTACTTTCCGGGGCCAACTATTTCCCGCTCCTTCTGCTTCCTCTGTTTATTGCCCTGGAACAGGTTTTTCGCGCAATCAAGTGGCGTCAGTTCCTTTTCAGATTTCGCCCAATCGGCGTTTGGCGCTTGTTCGGCGCCATAATGATCGGTTACTTCAGCAATTTTTTCGCACCGTTCGGGGTCAGCCCGCTGGTACGGGGATGGCTTATCGCACGCCTTGCAAATCTGCGCCTATCCACGGTGCTGGCCACAGTGGTTCTCGACAGGTTAACCGACGGTCTCGTATTTCTCGTTTTCACGGGGATTGTGATCGCCTTCTTCCCCTTCCCCGGCGAGGGCGAAACGGTGCGGGCTGGTATTTTGGGGGGCGCATTGACGCAACTGATCGTCTTTGCCGTCATCATCTTGGGGTTAATTGGGCTTAAATTCGCAATCCGGAAAAAGGCCGCAATTTTCAATTTCATTCCCCGTTGGCTGCCTGACCGCCTGGCTCGTCCGCTGGAAAGCTTTCTGCGGAATTTCCTGGATGGGGCCGTGTTGCCGGAGCAAGCTTGGCGGCAGGCCGTGGTCGTAATGGCCGCGGTCGCCATTAAACTGATTGCCGTGGCGCATATTTTTTGGGCCGGACTGGCATTTGACGTCACCCTCGGCTTAATGGATTACGTCGTACTGATGGTTTTTCTCGGATTTCTCCATGTGCTGTCGGTAAGCCTCAAAATCGTTGGCGGATTCACAATTGGGGCGGTCTTCGCACTTAGAGCATTCGGAGTAGACGTTGAAACGGCGCTTGCCATGGCGGTAATCGTGCAGACCGCCTCTCTGCTCACCGTGGCGATAACCGGGACCGCGGCGCTGTTCATTCAGGGGTTGAAATTAAGCGATTTGATGGCAACAGGGCGCGAGGATCCGCAATCGGAGGCACCGTGACAAAACCGGCGGCCCGGCAGTGGCGGCGGAAATTTTCCCGAATCGCCGTGGCTGGTATTTTGTTCCAGGGCGGCGCGGCGACCGTGGATAGCGCAACAATCGTCTCGGCATTGGTTCACCAACTGACAGCCAGTTCCTTCGCTGTCGGTGCGGCGGCCGCCATCTCCCGGTATGGCTGGCTTTTTCCGCAACTGATCGTGGCCCACCTGGCGCAAAGCCGCGCACGGCGCATGCCATTCTACAGCGCCGGTGCTTTTGGGAGAGTAATTTGCCTGCTCTGCCTGGCCGCCCTGTTGTGGCTGAGCGCCCTTCTTCCGCGGCACATTACCGTAGCCCTCTTTTTTACAATTTGGACGGCGTTCGCGTTCATCAGCGGGATCGTCGCGGTTCCCTATAATGACATCGTTGCCCGCTCCGTGGCCTCCGGGCGGCGCAGCCGCCTGCTCGCGGTACGGTTCTTTGGGGGCGGATTGCTGATGCTGTTAATAGCGGGATTGGCGCACTGGATGTTGCGGGCGCTGCCGTTTCCGGCCGGCTACGCCCTGTTATTTCTGCTGGGAGCGGGTTTGCTTGCCGCGTCCGCAATTTCCTTTCTCTTGGCCGGTGAGACCTCCGTACGGCCCACGGAACCACGTTCCTCGTTCGCTGATTTTCTCCGTGAAGGTCTGCGGGTCTTGCGCCAGGATGATCGTTTCAGATTATTTCTTTATGCCCGCTGGCTGAGTGGCACGGCCACCATGGCGCTTCCGTTTTATATCTTGCAAGCCACGAGGGTGGAAACGCTGCGGGGGGATGTTGCGCTGTTCTTTGCCGCCCAGACGGTGGGCAGCCTGCTCTCCAACCCGCTCTGGGGATGGTGGGGGGACCGGCGGGGCAAGGCCAGCCTGCTCGTGTTGGCCGCGTTGCTGGGCACCTTGGCCCCGGCACTGACCCTGTGGTGGATGGCGCTGGGCTGGCGGGAGCCGGGATTGACGCTTTCCTGGTTCGGGATGGTATTCTTCGTAATCGGCGCGGCGGGCAACGGCGACACCATTGCGCAATTGGGCTACCTGATGGAGCTGTCACCCGATGACCGCAGGCCGGCCTACAGCGGCTATTTCAACGCGCTGGCCGCGCCCGCGGCCCTGCTGCCCATGGTTGGGGCATTGGTGGCGCAGGTGGCCTCATTTGCCTGGGTTTTCGCCATCAGCTTGTGCGCCGCATGTTTTCAGGTTGCTGCCCTGAGGCGATTGATCGCCGTCAAATCCTAAGGTGGCGCGATGAACCGGTTGCAGTGGCAAATTACAAAGCTGCGCTACCTGCTGCGAGGGATGAGGCTGGCGGGCCGGCCCGAGGAGAAGGTCTGGTATTTCGCATTCGGCGCCAACATGAACGACAAAGCCTTCCGCGAGCGGCGCGGCATGCGGCCCCTGGCTTGGCGAGCCGGTCGGGCGCGGGGTTACCGCCTGCGCTTCAATTTGGAAGGGCGGCCCCGCGGCAAGGCGGCCCCGGCCAACCTGTCCGCCGACCCGGAAGCCGAAGTGTGGGGTGTGCTTTACCAGATCACCCGCGCCGATTTGGTGCATTTGGATCGCAGCGAAGGCGTACCGGGGCGGCGCTACCGCCATTTGTGGGTCGAAGCTGAAACCGCGGACGGCGCTACCGTGCCGGCAGTGACCTACATTGCCGAAGGCAAGGAGACCGACGGCAACCCTTCGCACCGCTACATCACCTTGCTCCGTGAAGGCGCGCGGGCCCACGGCCTGCCCGAGCCGTATCTCGATTTCCTCGACGGCGTTACACCCGCCGAGTGAACGCCGCCTGCACGATGGTTCGTCGGAAGGCCCCTGCCTGCCTATTCCACGGGCAGGTTCAGTTGCGCTCGCGGCGCAGGGGCAGGGACGCCCAGGTGGGTGTGGGCCTTGCGGGTGGCCACCCGGCCGCGGGGGGTCTTTTGCAGGAATCCCTCCTGGATCAGATAGGGCTCGTACACCTCCTCGATGGTGTCCTTGGGCTCGGAAATGGCCGCGGTGAGGGTGCTCAGGCCCACCGGGCCACCCTCGAACTTTTTCACGATCACGTTCAGTATCTCCAGGTGCATGGCGTCCAGCCCGTAGCTGTCCACCCCCAGCAGTTCCAGGCCCTGCCGCACCAGCGCGGGCGTGATCACGCCGTCGCCCATCTGCTCGGCGAAGTCCCGCAGCCGCCGCAGCAGGCGGTGCACCACCCGCGGCGTGCCCCGGGAGCGCGATGCCAACTCCAGCCCCGCCTCTTGCTCGATCTCGATCCCCAGAAAAGCCGCGCCGCGCAGGGCGATTTCATTCAGTTCCCGCGGCGCGTAGTAGTTGAGCCGGCAGGGAATGCCGAAACGCTCGCGCAGGGGCGAGGAAAGCAGGCCCGTGCGCGTGGTGGCGCCCACCAGGGTGAATTGGGCCAGGTCCAGCTTCACCGTGCGTGCCATGGGCCCCTGGCCCACGATGATGTCCAGCTTGAAATCCTCCATGGCGCCGTAAAGCACCTCCTCCACGGCGCGGGGCATGCGGTGAATCTCGTCAATGAACAGGATTTCGCCCGGCTCCAAATTGGTGAGGATGGCGGCCAGGTCCCCCTGCCGCTCCAACACGGGGCCGGAGGTGCTGCGGATGCCCACCCCCATCTCGCGGGCCAGGATGTAGGCCATGGTGGTCTTGCCCAGACCCGGAGGACCGCTCAGCAGTACATGATCCAGGGGCTGCTGGCGGTTTCTGGCCGCGTCGATGAAGACCTTCAGATTGCGCTTGATCTCCGTCTGACCGACGTAATTGGCCAGGGTGAGCGGGCGCAGACTGGCTTCCTGGGGGTCGGGGGTCTGTGGCGAAGTGGCTGGCCTTGTGCTATCTTCCATGAGGCTGCAATCAGGGATGATTATGCGGCCGAACTCCATGTCCGGCTCCACCGCTCCCTCCGACCTTATCAGGATCGCGGCGAATCTGGCAGAGAAATCGCTCCGGGGACGGCAGATCGTGTCCAGCATTGCGGCAGACCGCTCCAAGTGGAACAGCAGATGGCAGGATTCCAAAGGGGATTCCTTTCCGCCAAAGCCCCACGAACTGGGCGCGCTGTGGGGCCACCGCTTCGCGGGTGGGCCAATGCTGGATGCCGCCGCGGGCCTGGGCAGGGGCATCGCCACGGCGGGACCGGCCTTTCACCCGGTGTTCGCCGTCGATATCTCGGATGTGGCCGTGTTTCGGGCCAGGAATTACTGGCGGGACGATTCCCGCATCCGCTGGATCGTGGCCGACGTACACAGCATCCTCTGGCCCCATGGCT
Organism: SAR324 cluster bacterium; assembly: GCA_027297205.1. Lineage (GTDB taxonomy): Bacteria > SAR324 > SAR324 > SAR324 > JACQKK01 > JAPUIH01. The sequence continues at coordinate 8,398 of JAPUIH010000252.1, forward strand.
TCTTCGGGCTGGTTTGTGCCTTCGGATTTACCCACCTGCCCTTCTTTGCCCGCCTTCCGCATCTGATCGCACCGGGGGGGATGTTCTTGTACGAGGGTTTTTCCAAGCGGCAAATTACGGTGAAGCCCAGCCTCAACCCTGAATGGACCGCGACCGGGGAACAGATGCGCGAAATTTTTCCGGGGTGGGAAATCCTGACCTGCGAAGAATCCGCCTCGCAACCCTTCCTGTTGCGTTTTACGGCAATCCGGCCCACTTTCTAAGGGAAATTGCAAGGGAGTGACTTATGCGGTTCTGGATCGTTTGCTGGCTCGTTTACTTTTCGGCGCTGCTGATGGGTCTTGGCTTTCCCCTGTTGGGGCGCCTGGACCGCGGCCGCATCTGGTGGCTGGAAACCACAACGGACGTGCTGGCCTTTTTCGCCCTGCTGCTGGCGGCGGTGACCCTGATGCTCATGATCGCCAGGCGCTTCATCCCGGCTCAGTGGTGGATGGCTCAAATCGAGCACCTGGACATTTATCAATTCGATGGGGTGTATTTCATCGGCGAGCGCGCGACCCGCAAAAAGACCCGCCTCAACAAGCTGGTCTTCGGGGTGGACGAAAAATTGCGCCGCTGGGACATCGTATTCGGGCTGCTGCTGATTGCGCTGATGGTGCCCCATCTGATGGGGGGATATACCGCGGCGGGCATGTACAACCGTATGATTGTAAAGCGGCCGGTGCTCGAGGAAACCATGCACGGCACCATCCTCAACAACCTGCCCGTGATGCGCGCCTGGAACCGAGATTGGGCGGCCCAGCCGGCACTGGCCAGGAATGTGAAAAGGGCCCTGCGCAAGGCGCGCTCGGAAAAGAAGAAAAACAGCGAGGGTTGGTTCAAAATTGCCCAGTTGAACCTGCTGAGCGCCTTTCCATTGCGGGGCGATCCGCGCGAACCCTTCCGCCATACCCCTGGCGACCGCGTGGGATTCCTGCGCAGCCGCGGCGCCGAGGCGGTGAGCTACCTGCGGCGTATCCTGAAGCAGCCCCAAGCCGGCCAGCAAGGCTGGGCGCGGGGCGCGCATGCCCTGATCGGTTTTTTTCACATGAACGACCGCAACTTCGAGCAGGCGGACTTGTCCTTCAAGAAAGCACTGACCAGTGGAACGGATAGTGACCGCACTCGAATTTCCCGCGAGCATGTGATTCTGTTGGCCGCGCAGAACGCGCTATTGGCGGGCGATGCGGCACGGGCCGAGCAGATGCTGGAGCCGCTGCTGGCCTCTGACAGCCTCACGCCAATCACCCAGGCGCTGGTGATCGAGCACTTCGCCGCCGCCTTGCGCCTGGGCGGCAAGACCGAGATGGCCGGCATTCAGTTGCATAAGGCGCTCAAGCGCTTCGAAGGCCAGAAAAACCGGGCGGGCATCGCGCGTGTGCATCTGCGGCTGGCGGCCCTGGACCTGGAGCAGGGCCGTTCCACGGATGCGAGCCGCAACCTTTCGCGTGCGGCCAGCCTGGCCCATGGGCTGGACGACGGATTCACGCTCAATATGGTGGAAGGGCTGTCCCAATACTTTTTCCAACTGCTATAATCGGGGTGGTCTAAGGAGAGACCCGCCAGGGAATCAGGAACGTTTCCCGCTGGCTGATTGCCTATCCATGGAAGGAGGCCGACTGATGAAAGCGAACGCGTGCCGCTGGGGGATCCTTGTCTTGCTGCTCGCCTGTTCCAGCAATGCCTGGGGCCTTCAGCCCGAGACAAGCACCAACGCGGCCGGCGTGATAAAATTTCCCACCGCCCTGGATCAGATCGAGACCCACGCCTTCCACGGCAGCCTGGAGATATTCGATATCGGAGACCCCGACCTGCGCGGGGAAAACTTCCGCTACGGCCTGCAGATCGGAAATTTTCAACTCCTCACCGACCTGCATTTTCAGACCGAGCCGGAAGAGGACTTCGATTTCGGGGAAGTGCGGGCCAAGCTGCGCATTCTGCCCCTGGACGAGTTCGGCACTGATATCGCCGTGGGCATACTGGGGCGCTTCGTGGAAAAAAATGAGGAAAGAAAGCGCATCGACGATCGGGAGGCCTCGCTCTTCACCGTGGTGACTGTCCAGCTATTGCCCATCGAAGATGCCGGGCCGCTGGTGCTCAACTTCTACCTGGACAATCTGTTCTTGAACATCGGTTTCAAGATCGGCCTCTACCAGTTCATATCGATCGTCGGCGAGGCGGACTATCTTCACTCCAACACCGCCGCGCGGGAACGCAGTTTCGGCAGGCTCGGACTGGAAATCGAAGGGGAACAGAATTTTTACTTCCAGCTCTACTTCTCTGACCGCAACGACAATTTCGTGGCCCAGGTCGGCACCGCCTTTTAGGCGATCATGCGCCGCGCCCAGTGCCGGCAAGGCGAGGCTGGCCTGCTGCCTGCTGCTGGTGTTGGCGCTGCTGCTGGCGGCGCTTCCGGCGCTAGGGTACATCCAACAACTTCACCACATGCAGCGCCGCACCGCCGCATTGGCCAGCGCCTCTCTGGAAGCCGGCATCTTTCAGCTGATGCGCAAATCCGGGCAGTTCACCCGGAAGATGGAGGCCCTGCAGGAGCTGCTCACCCAGGCGGAAGGGGAGTTGCTGTATTTGAAGAGCCTCCGGGAACCCTCCCTGATCCTGAAGGAGGTAGGAAATGACAGCGGGGAACTCGGGCTGACCGGACTGGAGGCCGCGGGCGCCCGTCTGGCGCGGGAGCTGGCCATTTTGAAGGGGCTGCTGGCCGTGACCGCGCAGCGCTGGTTGGACCTGCGCGAACGGGTGGATACGCGCCGCTTCGCCGCGCTGCTCCGTGCGCTGGAAGAAGTTGCCAATACCCGCCATCCGCGCATCGCTCAACTGCGGCTCTATGGGAAATACATGGATGAAACGGAATGGCAGGCGCGCCTGCTGCACCGGCTGGCGCCCCAGGTCGCACAGCCTGTGCCGGCGTCCATCAGTGATCTGCCCGCACGGATGCGCGAAGTACAGACCGCAATACGGGAGTTGGAGCGCGCACTGACGGCGTTCCAATACCGCTGATCTCAATCTGGGCAGGGCCTAGCCTTGTTCCATCAGCGGTTTGCGAATGCTGGTGATCGTCTTTACGTATTCGGCGCGCATGCGGTCCCGTTCGTTGAGGGACTCTATCTTTTGCAGATTCAGGTAGTCATCAATGATGGCAAAGCCCCTCTTGCAGTAGTCCAGTATTTCGTCCCGCATCTGCATGCGTTTGTTCTGGTCCCGCTCGGTTTTCAGCTTATTGGTCAGCAGATTGGCCATCCAGATGTAAGAATTTATATCGTCCGGGTCCCGATGCAGGAGATGGACGAGCCTGCCGATGATCCTGGCGGGGCTGTCACCCCGCCTGAGCCGGTTTGCCAGTTGCCGCTTCTGGTAGCGCACCTCGAGCATCGTCACCGCGTGGTTGGTCTCCTCAAGCTGCTTCTGCAAGTACTGCTTTTCCGCATCTTCGTCCCTGCCCTCCCCCGTGTTGCCGGGGATGGGGCGCCGTTCCAGATCGAATGCTCCGCCGGCGAGCAGTTCCACAAAGTTCTGATTGGGATTGCGGGTTTCAAGGGAGGCCAGCAGCTTGGCCAGATAGGTCTTGTAGACGTTCTGGATCAACAGGTCGTCCGTCCAGGTTTGGGCGACCGTGTTGACCTCCTTTATTCCCCCATTGATCTGGTCGCCCAATTCCATATAGGATTGTTTGGCCTGCTGGAATTTATTCTTGGCCTCTTCCACGTCCGAGGAGGTCACGCCATCCGCCCGGCTGTGAAATTGCTGCAATACGGACTCGGCTTGCTTGAATTCCTTGATCAACCCAAGAATCTGGTTATAGATTTGATCGGCGCGGGCACATACGGGCTGCAACTTTTCCAGCACCTCGGCCGGAGCGTTTCCAGCCTGGGTTTCTATACCGGAATCGAGTTCGGTAACACTCTCTTCGGTAGGCTCCTCCTGGGCAATCTCCGGGGACTCCGCGGAATCTACTTGCTGTTCTTCGGACATAATTGGCCATTGCTGTGGAAGTTGCCGTCCTCAACGCCTTATCCTCAACAATAGCGCCAGTCTGAGGAAACGTCTACCTGGGGGCGCATGACATGCTGGTGAAGATCATTGCGGCGGGCCACAACCCGAAGCGTTGGCAGGAACTGCTCCAGCAGCTCCGCCTAGACCGGCCCGACCTGCCCTTCACGGCGGGCATGTTCGCCTCCCCCGATGCCCTGGAACACCTGGAAGGGAACTTCTTTCCTTCCCGCTGGCGCAGAGAAGGGCCCGATTTTTTTCTCTGCGGCGTCATGGACAGCACGGAACTTGCCGGGCGGTCGGCCTTCGTGGAGAAATTTCAGGGTTTCAAGAAGGTGCCGCGCACGGTGCTGGTGACCCATGGGCTGGAAGCCCGGTTGCGGGAATTTATCACTGAGTTTTCCGGGCTCGGCCTGATCCTGGACACGGGCAACGGCTTTTACCTGTCCGATCCCGCGTTTCTGCTCAAATCCTTTCCGGCGGATTTTCCCCGCCTGCGGGTCAACGATCATCTGACCACCCTGCGCATCAAACAGGCCGACGGCATCTCCAGGGAGATCGACCCAAAAAACCTGGCCAGCGGCACCCTGATCGGATTTTCGGAAGTGGAAGCCGTGCTGCACCGGGACACGGTGCTCAAGCCCCGGGACTGGCTGAAATCAATGTTCCGCGAGGAAGGAGTCCGCCGCGCCCCGCGCAGCGCCGGGCTGGTGCGCGAGGAGAACGGGCTGTTCCTCTTTCCCGGCATCCCCCTGGAGCATATCCAGGGCATTCGCGTCGGCAAGGCCCGCTTTGACCATCTGATCGATCTGGCGCAACTGGACGATGCGTCACCCCAGTACCGGAATTTTCTGAAGTCCTTCACGCATTTGGCCCAAAAGCGCGGCCGCACCTGGAAATCCCACACCGCACGTATCCGGCAGGCCGAAGCCAAGGCGGACATCCCTATTATCTGCGGTGGGGATTGCGCCCTGCTGCGGGAATCCCTGGCGGCTTTGCTGGTGCGGCGGGGCTACCAGCGCTGCTTCACCCTCAACGCCCCGGGAGAGGGCCTGTTCCGCGAGCCATCCCTGCTGCTGCAAGTCTCCCCCTGGGCACGGGGAAAGCTGGGCGCGCAGGTGGATGCGCCCATGACGATGGATGTGGGGGAAGAGATTGAAAAGCAGATGCGGCCGCTGGACCGGCTGCTGCCATGGCGTGAACTGCCCTTCCAGCAGCCTCCCGTGGACATTCCTCCCCTGCCCCGCGAAGGCCTGTCCCAGCAGCGCGGACGGCTGGCGGGCCGGGCCACCCGCCTGCGCAAGAACTTCGCACTGGAGGAAAAACGCAAGGTGGTGCTGGGCCAGGAGGTGCAGGTGCTGGAGGCAGCTGGGGAAAAGCTGGCGCAGATCCTCAACGGCGCGGTACAAACCTGGACGGGGGAACTGACCGAACCGGTGCGGCAGCTGCTGCTGCTCAGCCATGACGAGGAGGAGGCCGCCACGGTCATGCGCAGCCTGCCCCGTATTTCCAAGAAGCGCTGGTTCGACCTGGCGCATTTCGTGGATCTGGAAGCCGCGCAAAATCTTAATCTGGACAGCGTGCGCCACTACGGCGGGCAGGGCGCTATGCTGATTACCCCCGCTTCCCGCGAGCGGCTGGAGTTGCAACACGGGGAAACCCGCCAGCGGCTGGAGGAAAGCAGGGAGCATCTTCATGCCTGCAAGGTTTCCCTGGAGCGGCTGGAAGGGGAGTTGAGCAACGTGGAGCGCGCGCGGGAAGAGTTGGTCCGGCACTGGGTATGGGACACCCTGGCCCGCTGGCTGGACGAGAACAGAGCGCGCATGGCCCGTGCCCTGGAGCTGTTGCGGGAGCGCCACGAACGGCGCTGGTTCAGCCGTTCCCACGTGCGGCGGGCGCTCATCTTGCCCTATAAGCAGGACAATGCCGCGGCCCTGCTGGAGGCCTGTAGCAAGGTCTATCCCGGCTTCAACCGCGACATGAGCATCGTGGTGCCCTACGAGTTCGAATTCCTGGACGCGCTCCCCAAGGAGGAGGCTGCGGCGGTCAGCGAGCAGGGCCGGGAAGAAGGACTCGCGCCCGGGGGCATCGCGGACCGCCTGGGCAAGGCCCTCGCCAAGAAGAACGAGACCCTGTTCGCCGATTTTCTGCAAGTGGTTTCCAGTGAATTGACGGGCCTGCGTACGGATTTGGTGCTGATCGACCACAGCCCGCAAATATCGGGACGTATTCTGGAGCATTTGCGCCGTGCCGTGCCCCAGTTGGAAAAGGCTCCGGCGGTACTGCTGCTGAACGACCTGTGGTCACCTCCCAAGGATCGGGCGCTGCCCTGGCCCCGCACGCGGGTAGCGCTGCTGCCGCGCATGGGCGATCTGGATGCGGGGGACTGCACCCGCGAACTCCGCGCCCTGTATCCCCAGTAAGAGCAATGGCCGCGCACGAAGCCCACACCCCCGCCGCCCAATCCACCCCCGCCGCCCTGGAATGGCCGCGCCTGTGGAGCGCCCTGCTGGAGCGGCTGGCCACGGAGCAGGGCCGGGAGGCCACCGCGGTCCTGAACCCGTTCAAGCGCCTGTCCGCCCTGCGCGCCTCCCTGGCGCGCATCGGCGAGATGTGTGGGTTGCTCGAGGAGCAAGGGCCGCTGGACTTCAGCGGGGCGCACCCCATCGCGCCCCTGCTGGAGCGGGTGGAAAAGGAGGGCCATCTCCTGGCGGAGGAGCTGCGGCGGGTGCTCGATACCCAGCAGACCGCGCTCAGGCTGGCCCATCTCCTGGAAATACTGCCCGAGGCACCGGGTCTGAGCGCCCTGCCCGCGGCCTGCTTCCCCGAATCGGACCTGGTGCAAGCCCTGGAACGCGCCCTCACCCCGCAAGGAGAGCTGGATGAGCGGGCATTTCCCGAGTTGGGCGAGCTGCGCGCCGAGCAGGGCCGCAAGCGGGGAACCATCCTCAGAAAACTGGAGGCCACCCTGCGCAAACGCGGTCTGGGCCCGGCCTTCCAGGAGCAGATTTACACCCTGCGCGGCGCACGCTACGTGCTGCCGGTCAAGGCGGATTTCCGGGGGCAGGTGCCGGGCATCGTGCATGACGTGTCCGCCAGCGGCGCCACCCTATTCGTCGAACCTCATGCGGTGGTGGAAGACAGCAACGCCCTGCTGATGGTGGAAAAGCAGATCGAGGCGCGCATCGCACAGATTCTGGGGGAGCTCTCCGCCCTGGTGGGCGGGGCGGCGGCAGGCTTGCGCAAGAACCTGCTCTGGCTGGGGCGGCTGGATTTGCTCCATGCCCAGGCCCGGCTGGCCCATGACTACCAGGGCAGCAACCCCGAAGTGCAGGAGGGCGGGAGCATCGCGCTGAAGGGCGCGGCCAACCCACTGATGCTGCTCGACGGTGAGCAGGTGGTGCGCAACGACTTCACGCTCGAAGATACGGCCCATTGCATGGTGATCTCCGGCGCCAACACGGGCGGCAAGACCGTGCTGCTAAAGACCGTCGGGCTGTGTGCAATGCTGGTGCGCCACGGCATGCCCATTCCGGCGCGGCCCGGCTCCCGTTGCGACCTGTTCACCCAGGTGCTGGCCGATATCGGCGACCGGCAGAGTATGAGCCAGTCCCTATCGACCTTTTCCGCCCAGATTGCCTTCATTACCGAGGCCCTGCCCGCCGCCGGCCCGCGCAGCCTGGTGCTGATCGACGAGATGCTCACTGGTACGGCGCCCCAGGAGGGGGCGGTGCTGGCCGCTATCCTGCTGGAAGTGCTGGCCGCGCAAGGCACGCGCTGCGTGGTCACCACCCACTACAGCGAGCTCAAGGAATTGGCGGCGGCGTATCCGGGCATGATCAACGCTTCCGTGGCCTTCGATCTGGACAACCTGGCCCCCACCTACCGCCTGCTGGTGGGCACGCCGGGGGTGAGCTACGCCTTCCCCATCGCCCATCGCCATGGGCTGGACGACGCGCTGGTGGCGGAAGCCCGCAAACGGCTGGCGGGCCGCCCGGCCACCGCGGATGCCTTGCTGGCCGAGTTGCACCGGCAGGAGGAGCGCCTGCGGGAACGGGAAGAGACCTTGCAAAAGCAGGAGGAACATCTGCGCGCTGCGCGCGGCAGCCTGGAGCTGCGCGAAAAAGGGCTCAGTGGCAGAGAGAGGGAAATGCGGCAACGGGAACGCGGAGTGATCGGCAAGGAGCTGGAGCAGGCCCGGCGCAGGATCGCGGAAGTGATCAAGGAACTGCAGGGCGCCAACAGCCTGCCCTTGGCCGGGAAGGTGCGCAAGCGCCTGGACGAGGTAACCCAGCAGTTGTTGCAGAACGCCGAGCAGCCGGCCCCAACGTCCGGGAGTTTGAGGCCCGAGGCGCTCCAGGCGGGTGATGCGGTGCTGGTGCGCTCCCTGAACCGCGTGGGCAGCTTCATGGAATTGCTGCGGGGCGGCCGCGAGGCGCGCGTGAGCATGGGTCCCCTTTCCCTGCAAGTGAACGTGGAGGATCTGGCACAGGCGCCCCGCTCCAGGAAAAGCGGCAAGACCGGCAAGGGAAAGGGCCAATCGGCGCGGGGCGGCGCGGGCGGTTCCGCCGGAATTTCCGGTACGGACAACGGCGCCGCGCCTGAAATCGGCTTTGTGCTGCCCGGACCGGAAAACACCCTGGACCTGCGGGGGCTGCGTCTTACGGCCGCCTTGGCGCGGGTGGAGGAATTCTGCGATGTAAGCGTGATGAAGTATATCAGCCCCGTGGTGCTGATCCATGGCCATGGCACGGGCAAGCTCAAGGCCGGTGTGCGGGATTGGCTGGGTGCAAGCGCATACGTGTCCGGCTTCCGGCCGGGCGCGGGCGGCGAAGGCTGGGACGGGGTGACCGTGGTCGCCTTGAACCTTTGACGGTGATATGAGAGTTTGGTGCAGCATCCGGCCCCCATCGGGCGCGGAATCCAAGGTCCCTTTAGGAATTTGACCGTTCATGTCCAAGGAAGCAGTTCTCAACATCCGGCGCCACTATGATGGCATGCCCCTGCCAAGCAGGGCCCATCCATCCGATGCCGGGTTCGACCTGACCGCCATGGGCGTGGAGACCCTGCGCCCGGGGGTCTATGCCTTCGACAGCGGCATTTCAGTGCGCCTGTCCGCGGGATTCTACTGCGAGGTGGTGCCCCGCTCCAGCATCATCAAAACCGATTTCATGATGGCCAATGGGGTGGGTGTGATCGATCCGGATTACCGGGGGCGCATCCGGGTGGTGCTGCGCTATCTGGGTCCGGGAGACGGCGAGGCGGAGGCCCACGGCCTGCTGGGCCAGCGCATTGCCCAGTTGCTGGTGAAACGGCTGGAAGCGGTACGCCTGCAGGAGGCGGACGCGCTGGACGCCACCGCGCGGGGGCAGAGCGGCTTCGGCAGCACGGGCAAGTGAGGCCCGCTCCGGCACCGCAAGAGCACGCCATGGTAATCAACGACCTCAAGACTGCCTGTGCCCAATGCAATGGCTCCGGCCGCAGCGCGGGCATCACCAGCATGGGCATCTCCCAGATCAATCCGAGCGGGATCTGCCCGCACTGCAAGGGCAGGGGTTTTCTACTGACCGAATTGGGGGAGGACCTGGTCAATCTGCTGCGGCCATTCGTGGAGGAGATGATCGCGGAGGCTGCCCCCGCGGAGGCCGCGGCGCCGAAAGTGGAGGAGGAGCAGGATGAAGATTGACAAGGCTGGCGGAATGCCGCTTGCGGGTTGCGCGGCCCAGTGCGGTGGGAAGCGGTGTGGCGGGAAACGCTGTGGCGGGGAGCGGTCATGAGCGGGATGCGGGAACGGGAACTCAATCCCGCGGCGGCGGACTACGACGAGGCATTTGAGAGTTACCGCTGGCATGTGCCCGAGTTCTACAATATCGCCGAGGACACCTGCGACCGGCACGCCGAGCATCCCGTCCGCGCCGGGACCACCGCGCTGTT
>JAPUIH010000253.1 GCA_027297205.1 SAR324 cluster bacterium
ATGCCGTTGAATTTGTTCAAAATGGGTTGACAATTTAACCCAAAACACCCAATTAGATAAGACATTACACTACCGATCAGACCTTTATCGTCAGGATTTTGAGGGTCTTATCCTGTTGCTGGGTTAGCAAAACAAAAAAAGAGGCATAAAGGAGCAGAATAATGGCAAGAGATAGCATGAGCCGGGGCCCGAACGTCATTCATCCGGAGAAGCCCAGTGCCGTAGGTTCCCGAAACAGCCTTAACCGCGACAACAGGAACGAGTACGAAGAGTCCAAGCTGATTATCGACGAGGAGGTGGACAAGGTTCTAAACCACATCCACGCCAAGCTTCCTCCCGAAGTGCTGGAAAAAGTCGATATCATGGGCGGCGTCAAGTCCAAGCTGCACAACTATTTCAACCAGAACTTCCAGAACATGTACAACCGCTACATGGTCACCATGGAAGACGAAATGGCCAAGAAAGTGCGGGACTTGGTGGACAAGGAGGAATACCGCGCTCTGAACCGGTACACCCCGCGGGAAATCGCCGAAATACTGGACAAAATCGGCGGGATGGACAAATTCAATACGGGCGAAGTCGAAAAATCCATCGTCAACATTTATGGCCACTTGCAGGGCCACATCCAGCGCGGTGTGTACGAACTGGAAAACGAGACCAACGCTTTGCTGCGGCAAAAGCAGGACGTGGGGGCCTTTGTGCGGGGCGAAAACGCCTACGCCATCGCAAAATGTTCTTTCAAGAACAACTTCTTCAAGCCGAAGACTGTGATGGACGTCAAGCTGGCCATCAATATCCAGGACACGGAGTTGATCAGCCCCATCTACCACTATGAAGTGCCGATTGAGACCATCATCAAGGACGTCATCAGCAAGCACGTGCACGAGATGGTTGATCAGGAGATCAAAGAAATCAACATGACCCTGCTCGATGAGGGCAAGGAGGAACTGACCGACTCCGAAATGATGTTCGAAAAGATCAAGGCGCTGGAAAACTACGTGGATGACGACACCACCAACGAGCAATCCAAGCGCTACCAGTTCGTGGCCAAGCGCTTTATGGATAAAATTACCGGCCTTACGGCGGAGATTGACCCGGACGATTACGATCCACTGAACGTGCGGGAAAACATTAAGCGCATCATCGACAACGAGAACATCCGCAACCGCGGCTTCAACACCATTCTCAACAGCATTACCGCCATTCTGGACACCTCAAAGATGGGCTACCAGCATGTGGAGAACTTCAAGAATGCGCGGGAAGCAGTAATCCGGGAGTACGAGGATCAAGATCTACACAACCTGCCCGATGAGCGGTACCAAATTCGCGTCACCTACTACGACGACGAACAAATCCGCCACATGCGCAACGCCTACGACTTGCAGTTCGAGGAATTGAAGAAGGAATTCATGAAGGTCGTGGACGTCACCGATGTGCTGTACCAGGATGACAAGGCCGCGAAAAATCAGCAGGACTGGAGCGACGTATCCGCCCACTATTTGGAGAAGGATAAGCCTGGCAGGGGATGGTTCGGCTCACGGCTGGAAGAGGAAGAGGAGGAAGAGGAAGAGCAGCCCAGGCTCTGGAATGAAGTCACGTTTATTCCTCCGCGCACCACCGAGGCTGAGGAAGCCAACAAGACCAACCTGCATATCGTGGACGAGTTGCGCAAGCGCATGGTGCACACGCGCGCCGTGATGACAAAAGTATATAAAAACCAGCACCCGGTGGAGCGCACCCTGGTGGAAGGCCGCCTCCAGTTCCTGGAAGAAAAGTTCGAGACGTTCGAAACCAACGTTAATCCGTATCATATTCTGCCCGGCGTGTTGCTCGAGGTGGACATCACCTCCGTCAAGCGCAAGAAGACCACCATGATGGCCATGGCGAACGTGCTCAACGAGTTCCTGTACTCGGTCTCCAAGGGCTTCCACGACACGGCGTTCGCGGACTTCTCCCGCCGCCGCTCCACGGTGCGCGAAGACCTGGATCAGACCTTCGAATCCGTGGTCGACTAAGGTCATGCGGGGACGCTCCAGGCGGGCGTTCCCTTCATTCCACAGCGCAGTACCCTTCCCATGCCGATACATCGTATCCACCGGCGGGGTGCATCCTGCCAATATTTCAGCCTGTTCCCTGCAGTGGGACGCATAGCGCGATTCGTGCCCGTTATGGTCCTGCTGCTCTGCCTTGTACCGGGCCTCTCTCCACGCGCCGAGCACAGCGCCAATCTGCGGCCCAGGCCGGAATTGCTGGTGCGTGCGGACTGGCTGGCAGAAAACTTGGAGTGGCCCCGCCTGCGTGTGGTGGATTTGCGCGCACCACGGCAATTTGACAAGGGGCATATCCCGGGCGCGGTCAACATGCCCGTTACGCGCCTGCGCACCACCCGCGACGGAATCCCCGGCATGCTGCCTCCGCTGGAGCAGGTGCAGGCCGCCTTTCGCCGGGCAGGCATCCGCGGGGACTCGATCGTGGTGGGCTACGGCAATGGCAATGGGCTGCACGCCGCCCGGCTTTTCTGGGCACTGGAGCGGATGGGCCATCAGGGGGGCCGCGTATTGGACGGTGGATGGCCGGGCTGGCTTGGGGAAGGCCGCCCGCTGAGCCGCGGAGCTGCCGCCGTCGAACCCTCGGCATTGGTGCTCACACCACGTCCGGAGCGCGTGGCGGACCTAGCCTGGATGCGTGCGCATCTTCAGGATGGCAAAACCGCCATCGTGGATGCCCGCAGCCCGGAGGAATACGACGGCCGTGCCCGCTACGCGCGGCGGGCCGGGCACATCCCCGGGGCGCGTCTCTTTCACTGGACCCGCCATATCGACCCGGCACGCCCGCCTCATTTGCGCCCATTGGCCGGCCTTGGCCAGGCTTACCGGGAGCTGGGACTGGTTCCGGCGCAGGAGATCGTGGTATATTGCCAGAGCCTGATGCGGGCCTCCCACAGTTATTTCGTGCTCAGAATGCTCGGCTATCCCCATGTGCGGGGCTATGACGGCTCATGGGCGGAATGGGGAAACCGCACGGACACTCCGGTGGCCACGGGCACCGAATAGCCGCCGCCCGCGGCGGCCGGGCAAACCGGATTGCCGGAATTCAAATGTCAACAGGGTGGGGAGCCTCGCCATGCGCGTCAAACGGGCCTGGCCGATCCTGCTGATCCTGCTCCATCTCCAATAATACAACGTCATGCTAGCGGCCACTCCCGACTTCAGCGAAAGCCCCGTTCGCGTGCACAACGGCATTCCCCGCCAGGAGGGTTTCGGTTATCCGGTGGTCCGTCCGGAGCGCATCACCAGCCCGTTCGGCCCGCGCTGGAAATCCACCGAGGAGCGCTACGATTTTCACCGTGGTATCGACTTCTACGGACAGATCGGCGAGCCTATATTCGCCGTGGCGGAAGGGGAGGTGTTCCGGGTATACGGCGAGGGCAACCGGGTCTATCCCAACGGTGGCAACACCCTCATCATCCGGCACGATGTGGTTACGCCTTTCAATTTTCATGGCAAGGCGATCGGCAAAATCTATTCCCTATACCTGCACCTGGACAAGATCCTGGTAGAGGCGGGAGAGCAGGTCTGCAAAGGCCAGCACGTGGCGGCCATGGGCCAGTCGGGCTCCACCCGCTTCACGCACCTCCATTTCGAAATCCGCCTGGGCACCACCTGTTCCCTGGAATACCAGCGCCAGCATTCGCGCAAGGTCTGCGCGGCCTACGGATTCGATCCCCATGTGCACCCCTTGTTGTTTATCGACGGGCCGCATCAGGGCCGCATCGCCATCAGCCATCAGCCCGGCCCTCCTTACGTGGTCACCTACTCCGCCTCGCGGGCCGATTTGCACCTGAACGAAATCGCCACGGACAAAGGCCTGCTCAACTTCAACACGCGGGAAGGTATCGATGCCACCAGCACCGCGGCAATGGACGACTTCGATTTCGGCTGGGTGTGCCTGCGTCCCGAGCGGTTCTCCGGGCGCAACAAGCTGCTCGTCTACCGGCTGGAGTTTTCCGAGCCCCCCGCCTTTGTGCAGTTCACCGACATTTTTGGTGACGGCCTGCGCCGGGAGTTTCACTAGGTCCCGCCAGGGCGTGCCGGGCGAATCGGCTCGGATAAATTGGGGAGATGGGGAAGGGAACCTTCCCCCACGGAAATCCAATATGGGACAGGTCTACAGGGCTCTGGGAGAGTAGAAGATCAATTCGGTTGCGTTGGGAAAGCGCTCCCGGACGGGAATATCCCCTCCACCGGTTGAGGTGAGCGCCTCGTTGTCGCCAGGAATGTTCACGCTACCCGCTTGCGGCCAGCCGGCCCAGAGCAACCCCCAGCAGCGCAGCTTCCCGGAGACGAGCAGTCCACAAGTATGGGCGCCCCCGGCAGTGACTCGCACAAAGGGCTCTTCCAGCCGCACCGCCGCCATTTCAGCCGGGAGCTCGTTGTCCCCTACACTGCGGGGCATGCCATAACCGAGCTGACCGAAAAAGCCGTTGCCCCAGCAGCGCAACGAGCCTCCCTGCAACAGTGCACAGACATGGGATTTTCCGGAGGCGATTTCGATGGCCTTGGCCCCAAGACGCAGATCACCCGCCGAGGCGGGATGTTCGTCATCCCCAATGTTGGCGGAATTGCCATGGCCCAACTGCCCGTAAAACCCTTCTCCCCAGCAGCGCACCCGGCCCGTGGTGAGGAGGGCGCAGGTATGACGCGATCCGGCGGAAAGCTGCACGGCCCACCCACCCAGCCGCACATCCCCTGCGGCTGAGGCGGGCTCGTCGTCGCCGATGTTGCGCGTGTTGGCATATCCCAATTGTCCGGAATCACCACGGCCCCAGCAACGCACCCGCCCGCGCGCCAAGAGGGCGCAGGTGTGGGCGCTGCCCGTCACCACCTGCACCGCCTTTTCTCCCAGGGGCACGTCCCCCGCCGAGGCGGGCAGCTCATTGTCCCCCAGCCGCTCCGTATTGCCATATCCCAACTGCCCGTAGTATCCATCCCCCCAGCAGCGCACCGCTCCGCCTATCATAAGGGCGCAGGTGTGGAAGCGGCCCGCTGCAATTTGCGCCACGGGCCCTCCCACCGCCACGTCCCCGGCGGAGGCTGGTGTCTCATCGTCTCCCAGGCGCGCGGTGTTTCCGTAGCCCAATTGGCCAAAGGTGGAGTCTCCCCAGCAGCGCAGCTTGCCCCCGCTCAGCAGTGCGCAGGCATGATCCTCTCCGGCGGATATCTGCACCGCCATTCCCCCCAAGGGCACCAGGGCTTCCTTGGGCGGAGACTGCACCGGCGCGGCGCGGTTGGTATCCCCGTAACCGAGCTGACCGAAGGTGTCGTCCCCCCAGCAGCGCACACCGCCACCGGGCAGCAGAGCGCAGGTAAATTCCGAACCCGCGCTGATCTCCACGAACAAGTTCTCGGGCTCCGCCAGCCCGCTGCGGGGCCAGCCCAGCAGCAGCAGGGCGCAGATCGCCATACCCAGGGCGGCCACCCGCCCCATGCCCCTGCGGGTTGCGGCGCGGAATCCACAGCCGGTGTAGAATTTTAATGTCACGCTGCTCACCATATCCCCCAGCATGGTGATTGAAAGCCTTAGCCCGCCGGATGCGCTGCCCGCGCGGCGGAGAATGACCCTGCCTCCTCGCTCACTGAGAATGGCCGTGCTATTGCGCGTTGCGCAAGGGCGGTTGCAGCTTGCGCCCACCGCCCAGGCCGTCCCAGGCACCCACCACCCCATGGCCCTGCAGATCCGGACGCAGAGTCACCACTTCCCTCTCGTTGTTGTTGTACACGGTAATGGCCCCGCCCGTCTCGTCCGCGTTCAGGCCCAGCAGCAATACGCCGTTCCTGCCGTCCCCGGACACCAGATTGAGCAGGCCACCCCCGGTCGAATCGGCTGTGAGCACGGCCGACAGTCCTCCCTGGCTATTGAACACGCCGATCGACCCTCCCGCGGAAGTGGGCCGCATCGCGGCCAGGGGCACACCCTCGGCATTCACCATTTCGAAGCGCCGGGCCTTGATCACCTCGGGCACAGCCGGGGCCGCGCCAATTCCCATCAGCGCGGCGAATCCGGCAAGCAGCAGAGCCGTGAGCGCGCGGTACAGCCGCACTTGCCTTTCCAGCCGCGCGAGTCTGTATTCGAAATTGCCCATAACGCCTCCCATCGGATTAATCGCCCGGCCCTCCAGCAAGGGAGGGCGGTTCAGGTCCCGGCGGCCGCCCCGCCGCATCCGCTCCAGCCGTGGGTTCACTATCGCCTTAAATATTAAGGAGGACAATAGCCACGCGGAAATGGCCAGCGCAAGACCGCCCAGCGCTCCCGGCCACTCCGGCCACAGCATCACCCCCAACATGGTGTCAGCGGCACCCCCAAACAAGGTGGCCAGCAGCACGGATCAGGCATGGTTCGCACTCATTACCTCCAGGCACTTCTGGCGAAACGTCTCCTCCCTCCTCGACAGGGCGGCGTTGCAGGCCGAAGCGAGGACGGACAGCAGCAAAAAAAACCATCAGATGGCCCATGGTGAACGGATAAGCCTGCATGAACCTGCCTCTCCGCGAGGGAAAAATCAACAATTGCTCTGGCACTCCGGGATTGATTATAGGAACAGGAGGGCCACAAATCCGTTGATATAATGTAAGGTAGATGATTATTTTTTGCCCATTGCCACAGTTCGGAAATTTCCGCCCGCGGAGGCGCTTCGCGCGGCCGGACGGCTGAACCGAGAGAGCAGCACGAATGACCGCCGCCGCCCCACAGCCCGCCAAGGACGCCGATATTCTCGTGCAGGTGCCCAATCTCGCCGAGCCTTCGGAAACCCTTGCGGTGATGCGCGACGAAATCCGCAAGTGGGATGCCTACTGGGCCGAGCGGCATGACTCGGCGGCAGACGGAGGCAGGTCTCCCGCGGCCCTGGAAGCGATGGCGGCGCGGCGCATGCTGCGCGGCCTTCTGGCGCCCCTGGTGGACCAACTGGCCAAGGATAGCAGCCCGCATTTGGGATTGTTCCTGAACCTGATGGTGCCCTTCGACTCCCGGGGCGGCCTGCGGGATTTCATGCTCCATTTCTTCCAGTTCGCCGATGACGGCCCGGAGAATCTGGAGTATGAGCAGCGCGGACTCTTCGAGCGGGACGTGTACGTGCTCTATGACTTATACCGGGTGCAAAAAACTCTGGACGTCGTGCAAACTCTAAAAGCTGCGCGTCAGAACCCCGAACGCATCTTCCCCTCCATATACGATGAAGAGCGGATCGGCTGGATTCTCAATTCCATTGAACAAGTATTGAGCCTGCTGTTTGAGCAATGCCTGCCCGCCCAGCACCGCAAGGATATTCTGCCCAGGCTCTCCCCCAGCTTTCTGAAGAGCCGCGCCCTGTTGGAACGCCGCGAGACCGACCTGCTCTACACCCTTCCCCACGTGCTGGAAAAATACGATTACCGGCGCTTCTTCTTCCTGATCTATTTCAAGCAGGGCCTCAAAACCAAGATGGGGGATAAGGAGACTGAGTTTCACTACGATTTCCTGCAATTCCAGGTGCTCAAGCACGAGTTCCTGGTGCATTGGCTTACTGGTCCCCTCAGCAACGATCCTCGCAAGTACGGGATCTACAAGAAGTACATTGTGCGGGGAAAATCGCTGCTGGAGTGGATCTCGGAGGATCCCAGCCAGGAGCAAAATCTACTGAAGGGGATGTCCAGCTATGTCCTGAATGACATGGCCAGCCAGGTCAATGAGGTGCTCCCGGAGGAGTTGCGGGTGGGCACGGTGCCGGAATCGCAGGACTTTGGATTCTACCACCAACTGAAGCAGAATCTGGAGAGGGCGGTGGACATGGTGCGCGCGCCCATCGAGTCCCTGCGAAAAATTGCGGAGGAGGAAGACTCTGCCGAGGAAGTGCCGCCGCTTCCCCCGCCCCCTGAACCGTCCCCTCCGCCAGTGCCTCAGGCTTCGGCCGTGGAGCCCCATTGGGACGTGACCCTGCTCAAGAAAAATCATGTGCCCAAACCGTTTCTGATGGAGTCCGTGGCCGGGTACGACGCCAAGCTGAACAGCTTCCGGGCCCGCCTCGCCAGGGAATGGCGGGAATTTTCCGGCTATGTTTCCGATTTGCTGGAGAAAACCCCCGAGATTTCCACCATCCGCCGCCGCACTCCCAAGCACGAGTGGGTGATGCCCTACCGGCTGCGCTGGATCGATGAAGCGGGCAATCGGGATTACCTGCTAATACTGGGTGTGGAGGTGAAGGCACGGCCCAGAGGGATGGGCTATCAAGCGAAGGAAGCCTACAACTTCAAGCCCTATTTCGTTTTTGGCGCGGAAAAAGAAGATGAGGACTTCGGCACGGAGGTTGGAGAGCGGGCCGCGGCGGGCGGCACCTTCAAGGAGTTCGACGGCCAGCACCCCGCGGTTTCGAAAAAGGTGATGGAATTGATTGAAGTGCTCAAGGCCAACGCGGGCTGAAGCCGCCGCATCCCATATCTTCGGTGCGGCCGGGAACCGCACTCCCCTTCGCGCTCCCGACAGAATACTATTGCCGCACTCACGAAATACAGGAATGACTGGTGGTCGATCCGTTTCCCGGATAAGTTGACCGATCCGAAATCTGAATGACCCGGGGGTTGGCACCGCACGAGATCAGGGAGCCCCGGCATTGCGAGATTGGCTTTCAATCAGTGGAACGATGCATAGGGTGCGGGGGATGTGAAAGAGCGTTGTGCGAGAATGGGCAACCCACACTAGGGCGCCGGATCGAGGTTCCATGGCGGTGGCGTCAGGCGCTCCTGCAGCAAATCCAGGAATGCTTTCACTTTCGGGGATAGGTGGCGCGTGCTCGGGTAAACGGCAAACGTCGGCGTGTCGGGCGAAGTCCACTCGGGGAGGAGCCTGCGCAGCCGCCCGCTGCGAAGGTCGCCGGTACAGTGATGGGCGGGCAGCATGGCCACGCCGGCACCGGAGAGCGCCGCCTCCCGCAATATCTCCAGATCATTTACAGCCAAACGGGGGCGCACCGGGACTTCCAGGGTCCTGCTCCCCGATTTTAGAGTCAAGGTTCTACCTTCCCAACCCGCACCGAATAATAGGCACTGATGGCCCTTCAGATCATGGGGTGTGCCGGGAACACCGTGAAGCTCCGTGTATTCAGCGCTGGCCACGACGAGGGCGTTCCCGGCGCCAAGTGGGCGGGCAATCAAGGTTGAGTCGGACAGCCGCCCGGCTCGAATCCCGATATCGAAACCCTCCTCCACAAGATCCACCATGCGGTCGGTGCACTGCAACTCCATCTGAACCTGAGGATAATTGGAGAGGAACTCGGCGGCGATCACGCCCACGAAGCCAAAATTGAGAGGCGCCGTAATGCGCAGCAATCCACGCGGCTCCGCCTGCATGCTCGTAACCGCAAGCTCCGCCTCTTCCAGTTGTGCGACGATTCGCTTGCAGTCCTGATAGTAGGCACGCCCTACGTCGCTCATACTCAGCTTGCGGGTGGTGCGCTGTATCAGCCGCGCCCCGAGGCGGTCCTCCAGTTGCGATAGTTTTCTGCTGACGGTGGATTTGGGCATGCCGAGCGTCTGTGCGGCCGCGGTAAAACTGCCCGCCTGGACAATTCTGGCGAAGATCAGAATTTCATTGAGATCCACTTAGTCTCCTTTCAATTTGTCTCATATATGAAACAGTATCTCTCATAAATGAAGTCTTATCCCATAAACTAAACAATAGTAGAGTGGTTCGTAGGAACTGGCAATAAACAGGAACATCACAACCAATATCAGGAGAGAAGGAGAGACTATGAACGCACGAAGCGTACTGGTCACCGGTGCGACTGGAAATCAGGGGCGCGCGGTGGCAGAGGTGTTACTCGAGAGAAAACATCGTGTGCGGGCCCTTGTACGGAAAGAAGACGCGGAAAGCGCCCTGCGCTTGATCGAAAAGGGCGCCGAAGTCGTCACAGGGGATTTCGACGATCCAGACTCCCTGGCGCAAGCCATGTCCGGCATGGATGCTGTATTCGCGATGACAACACCAGTTACAGGGGTCGATGTGGAAGTTCGCCATGGTAAAGCGATCGCAAATGCGGCCCACGCCGCCAGCGTAGCCCATTTGGTTTACTCGTCGGTGGGAGACGCCGACCGGGGAACCGGCATTCCACATTTTGACAGTAAATTTGAAGTCGAGCGGTACGTTCAGAGCCTTGATGTGCCCTGGACGATTACCGCGCCCGCATTTTTTTACGACAACGTGCTTTTCCCATGGAATGTGGCGGATTTGAAGGAGGGACGCCTCCGGCAAGCGTTAAATGCGGCGCGGAAACTTCAACAGATTTCCGTGCGCGACATCGGCCGATTCAACGCAATGGTTATCGAACGCCGGGATCCCTTCATAGGAAAACGCATCAACATTGCCGGAGACGAGCTCAGCGGCGTGGAGATGGCCGATGCCCTTGCAAAGGCAATTGGAAAACCTATCTCTTACGTCGAGCAACCCCTTGATGAGGTGCGTGCGCAGTTCGCCGATATGGCAACTATGTATGAATGGTTCGACCGGGATGGATTTAGCGCCGAAATCAAATCGTTGCGTGAGAATTACCCTGAGATCGGGTGGTTTTCTTTTGCGCAGTGGGCCGAGGCGCAGGACTGGTCTCAAGTCGCGGCCCCGGCGAATTGAGTATGCCGCTGGTGACGGGAGCGCTGGCGGGCGCGGCGGGCAGGGGCCCCGATCCCGGCAGAATTATTTTTGTGGCACGGTCTGGCGGGCTGGTCCGCGCCACGAGGAATTATCGGTACAGGCGCCGCATGCGGAGCCAGGCTTGCCCGCCGGCCCCGCGGCGCGCGATCCGCTACGGCTTCAGCAACACCTTGCCGGTGGTCTGACGGCCTTCCAGGGCGTCGTGGGCGGCCTTGGCCTCCGCCAGGGGAAAGGTGGCGCCGATGCGCACATCAAGCTTGCCCGAAGTTACCATGCCCAGTAAGGCTCCAGCGCGGTTTTCCAACTCTTCGCGGGTGAACGTATGATGCACAAGGCTGGGCCGGGTCACAAACAGGGAGCCCTTGCCATTGAGCGTGTTCAGCTCGAAGGGCCCCACGGGCCCGCTGGACTGCCCATAGAGCACCATCAACCCTCTGCGCCGCAACAGGTTCAGCCCCTTATCAAAAGTGGTCTGGGCGACTGAGTCGTACACCACGTCCAGCTTGCGGTCTCCCACGATGCGCAGGGTTTCCTCCTCAAAGTCCTGGGTGGTGTAAATGATCACATGATCCGCCCCCGCACCCTTGGCCAGCTCGGCCTTCTCGTCCGTAGAGACGGTGGCGATCACGTTCGCGCCCAACATCTTGGCCATTTGAATCAGGAGCAGCCCCACGCCTCCCGCGCCCGCATGCACCAGGCACCATTCGTCCTGTTTGAGGGGATAGGTGTCGTGGCACAGGTAGTGAGCGGTCATGCCCTGCAGCAACACCGCCGCCGCGGTGTCCGTGCCTATTCCCGATGGACAATTGATGGCCTTGGCCGCTGGAATGATTGCCTGCTCGGCATAGGCGCCGACCACGCCGGTGTAGCAGACCGCGTCTCCGGCGGAAAAGCCGCTCACGCCGTCTCCCACCGCTTCCACCTTGCCCGCGCCTTCGTTTCCCGGGGTGAAGGGCAGCGGCATGGGATAAAGCCCGGAGCGCTGGTAGGTGTCGATATAATTGACGCCGCAGGCATCAAGATTGACCAGCAGTTCGCCTTCTCCCGGCTGTGGCGTATCGATATCCTCGTACTTCATTACTTCCGAGCCGCCGGGCTCGTGTACGCGCATCGCTTTCATGGGGTATTCTCCTGTCGTGAATGAAGATTCGCCGCCGATGGGCGGCCGGTAAATTCCTAGGCGTGCCTTCTTTTGGCACACCGGCAAATGTGCGGAGCATTTATTGCACAATCCCGGAATTTCGGCAATGCACCGCCGGACTTAGGGTCTTGCAGCGGCCGCGCCGCGGCCGTTGCGGCGCAGCAGGGCATCCACCGCGATTCCGGAAAGCACAAGTCCCCCGCCAATGAAGCCATAGGCGGACGGCAGTTCTCCGATCGCCAGGTACACCCAGATCGGATTGAGCAGAGGCTCCACCAGGGAGAGCACTGCCGCTTGGGTGGTGCTGATCCGCTTGAGGGCGGCGAAAAAGCACATATGGGCCAACCCAATCTGAATTCCACCCAGGTAAGCCAGGCTGAGCCATTCCAGCGCGCTGTATTCGGCAAATCGGAACGCGCCGGGCTGCACGGCGAAAATAACCAGCGCCGCCACCACATTGATGAGCACCATCACTTCCACCGCCGGGCGCCTCACGCGCGCATAATAAATGTTCACGCCGGCGAAGGAGATTCCGGCGGCCAGCCCCAGCAGGTTCCCCAGAAAGCTTGTGCCATGGGCGGGTTCCGCCATGATGATGGCCAGCCCCAGCACAATAATCCCTATGGAAACCGTATAGCGCCAATAGACGCGCCGGGCCAACAGGCAGGCCACCAGGAACACCCAGACCGGCGAGGTGGATTGCAGCACGATGGCATTGGCCGCGGCGGTCCATTTGGTGGCTGTGACAAAGGACAGGCTCATCACCGTGTAGAAAATAATTAGTATCGCCAGATCGCCCTCGAGGCGGAACTTCAGGGATCGCATCCATGGGGCGAGCAGCACGCCTGCCATGGCGCAGCGCAAGCCGGTCAATGGCAGGGCTTCGATGGAAAGCACCTTGATGAACAGGCCGTTGGTGCTCCAAAGCACCGTGGCCAGCAGCACCAGCAGCACTCCCACCGCCTGGGGCGAAAGGCCCCTCCATCCCAATTGCGCCTTCTGCGGCACCACGGAACAGGCACCGTGCAATTCCTTTGCATTGGTGGGTGGAGCCATGTAATCCTTGCAGTGCAATTCGACAGAAAGGGGTGCAAATGCGCGTATGGCTGCTGGCGGCGATTTTTGTGCTGGTGGTGCCCTTCCACCCGGAAGCCGGGAAGTCCGACTCTACCGCCGACCCCGTTCCCGTTCAGATCAAGCGCATCCTCATCATCAACGATTCTCCGGCGGTGCTGCT
This sequence comes from SAR324 cluster bacterium, assembly GCA_027297205.1. Lineage (GTDB taxonomy): Bacteria > SAR324 > SAR324 > SAR324 > JACQKK01 > JAPUIH01. The sequence goes on from JAPUIH010000253.1 coordinate 13,056, forward strand.
GATGGACGGGCCGGAGCAGCATTTCCTGCTCGTGTTCATCGACTTTTTTATGGCAAACGCGATTCGCATGGGCATGGAAGCGCCCGTGCTCTCACGGCCCCTCACCCATGATCTGATTGGAATCTTCCTGCGGCAGTTGGACGCGAAAATTGCGAAAGTTGTCATCAGCGACCTGAAGGACAACACCTACTATGCGCAGATCAGCCTTGAAGTCAATGGACGCACCAGTATCATAGATGCCCGGCCCAGCGACGCCCTGGCCATTGCCGTGCGCCATAAAATACCCGTCTTTGCCGCGCCGAACCTGCTGCGGGACATAAGCAGCATCAAGGAACAACCCCGCGAGGGCGACACTCCCCTGCCGGAAACCAGAAAATCCCGCCCCAGGGCCAGCACCTGAAAGCCGGCGGGACTGCCCCGGCGCAACCAGCCGCATTGTGTATGCGTCCCGCAAGCCCTGGAGTGCGCCCGGCGCCCGGGACGTGTCCGGCCCGGAGCCCATTCCCCCGGACGACCCCTGCTCAAGCCGGGCAATTGCCTGATCGCGCCTCACGTGGGGACTGCCACCTGGGAGACCCGCGCGACCATGACCGAGCTCACCGTGACCAATCTGCTCAACGGCCAGGCCGGCCAACCCATGCTGTGCTGCGCCAACCCGGCGTTGGAGAAGTAATATTGCGATGCACCACCGCCTGCCGTAATCTGCCTTCCGGGCACGCCTGATCACCCGCCTCCGTTTTGGCAATGCCCGGCCTGCATGTTATAGGAGGGGGCAATCCGCCAGGACGATATGAGCGGGCGGCCAACTTCGCTCACGCGGCCCGGGGCAAGATGGACATCGAAACCTATTTCGGGTTTTTCTCCAAATCCGTTTTTACCGCCATGGCCGGCGCCATTGGCTCCTTCACCGGCAAGCCGGTAAGCCTGGAAGAGGTGAGCCTGGCCACCACCAACACCATCAAGCTCCGCTGGAGCGAGGTGGACACGGTGCTTATTCCCGTCTTCGCCACACCCGTGGACGTAAAATTCGTGCTGGCCCTTACCCCCAGGGACACCGCTGGGCTGAACGGACTGGTGCAGGGCCGCGGGTCCCTGCAGAGGCTGATGGAGCAGGCGGTGAGCACGGCGGTGGAGCCTTTCAACTTTATCTTCAAGACCCGCAACAAGTTGACGGGCCTCCGGTTTTCCCGCAACGTGACGGGACTGACGGCGCATCACCTGGATGGGGAGGTGACCTACACAATGGCCGTGGGCCGCCTGGGCTCCGGGGGCGGGCAGCCGGTGTTCCTGCGCCTGCTGGTGACGGCGCAGGGCCGCGACACCATCGAGGAACGGGCCAGCCAGGCCAACACCCAGCGCGCCCTTTTTTCCATCAACGAGGGGGCCTACATTCCCAGCCCGCAGTGGGAACCCCCGCCGCCGCCCCCTGGCGCGGAACGGAGCACGGGGCTCTCCGAATCCCTCATGAACGCCTGGATTCAGACCTTCTTCGCCCTCAACGACGGCACGGTGCCCAGCAAGGTATTCAAGCGCCCGGCGGCCCAGCTGGCGCAGGTGATTGATGCCGGGGCTTTGCAGGAGTTGGAAGGCCAGCAGGACGGAATCACGGTGACCCGGCTCCTGCTCAATGGCGAAAAGGCACAGGAGGTAATCGTTCTGCTGCCGGAACAGGCCGAGCGTTCCCTAATGGGCCTCAGCAAGTCCGGCCAATCCAAGTTTCTGGGAGATTTCTTCCGCGTTTACTACGGCGAGGCGGCGCAACTTTGGGCACGCTTCTCCGGCGCGCCCATGTTCTGGCGTGTGCTGGGCACAGGCAAGATTCCCGCAAGCTCCCTGCGGGCGGTGACATCCCGGCTGGAAGGAGGGGGCCTGACGGTGGTGCAGGAGGCCCGCTTTGACGAGGGGCGCGTGCGTTGGTTTCTGGCCATTACGCCCCACGCCTGGCGCTACCTGCTCGGCCTCACCGCCAAGGCCATGGGCCTGGAGCCACAGGAACCGCCCGACCGGGAAGCCATCTTCGCCGCCACCGGCTGGGGCGAGGCGGGCCTGCCCTGGCAGACCCTTATTTCATTTTGCAGCGATCAGGAATTGATGGACCTGGCTCGCCAGTTCGCCCAGGCCAAGTTTCAGGAATCCCACATGGCCGCGGTGGCCGCGGGGCTGGACGAGGGAGCCAGGGAACGCTGGCTGACGGCCTTGAGCGTCAGCCTGCGCGAGCGCACCCAGGCCTACGAGTTGGACGAGGGGGAAGGCGCGCAGCGGGAGATTCCCCTGGCCGAAGCGCTGATCGCCTTTAACCGCAACCGCAAGCTGCCATCGGGCAAACTATCCGACTGGGTGAGTCTGTATGCGGAGATGGTGTGGGCGAAGCGTCAGAACCTGATCGACCGCCTGCTGCCCCTGCGGCACCTGGTCTACGGCATGGACCGCAATTCCCTGAGCCGCCTGCTGTTCGACGTGAAGGGGGACGTGCTGACCGATCTGATCTGCGGGGCGGAATTTCCCGTGGTGGACCAGGTGAGGAGGGCCATCTCGCCGGGCTTCGCCCTGCGGCTGTTCGAGGATGTAGGGGTGCGGCGCACACGGGCCAGCGCCTACATGGTGCAGGAGGCCCAGCTCAATCTTTACCGCACCTGCCATAGGGGTCTCGCCGAGGGACGTTACATGCTGCGCGCAACCCCGGCCCAGCGGCTTGGGGAAATCATGCGCTGGCTGGACGAGCCAGCCTGAGCAGCGCATGGCGCCCGGGCGCACACAGCTCAGGCTTCCGGATATCCCAGCTCGGCCAAATGGCGGGGGTTTTCGCTCCAGTCCTTGAGCACGTTCACCCGTAGGTTTAAATACACCTGGATACCGAAGATGGATTCGATATTTTTGCGTGCCGCCTGGCCGATGGCTTTGAGCATCCTGCCGCCCTTTCCGATTAATATGCCCTTCTGAGATTCGCGCTCCACGTAGATGCGGGCATGGATGGACATCAGCCTGGGTTTTTCTTCCATGCTCTCCACGCGCACGGCGGTGCTGTAGGGCACCTCCTGCTCAGTGCGGCGAAAGATCTCCTGCCGGATCAGCTCCGCCACCAGGGCGGACTCGCTTTGATCGGTCACCGAGTCCGGCTCGAAATAGCGTGGCCCTTCTTCCAGGAAATCCGGGATGAGCGCGGCTAGCCGCTCCACACCTTTGCCGGTCAGGGCCGAGATGGGGACGATCTCCGTGAACGCACCGGTCTCGTCCATCCTTCTGATGGTTTCCAGCACCTGCCCTTCCTGGGCCCGGTCGATTTTGTTGATGACCAGCAGGGCCTTGCTGCCCGTATCCTTCACCAGTTGCAGCACCAGTTCGGCATTGGGCGGGGAAATGTATTGCGGCGCGGCAAGGGGTTCGATCAGCATTAGAATCAAGTCAGCATCCGCCAGCGCCTGCTTGGCATAGTTCACCATGCGCAAGTTCAGGGGGTCCTTAGGCTTGTGAATGCCCGGCGTGTCCATGAACACGGCCTGATAATCCTCCGTGGTGAGTACGCCCAGGATGCGGTTGCGGGTGGTTTGTGGCTTGGATGCGGTGATGGAGATGGGCCGGCCCACCAGTTTGTTCAACAGCGTGGATTTGCCCACGTTGGGTTGGCCAACCAGACAAACGAATCCTGATCGAATCGGCTCACTCATGGGTAGGGAATCCTAATGTTTCCAAATATCCGATTCCCCATGGAATGGGCAAGCTGATTCGCCCCAGGGTGAGGAATTATTCCCTTGGGGTTGCGTTGCCCGCGGGGCCAAATCTTTCCGGGCAATTCCGAGTACATAGCTCGAAATGTATAAATTTTCGTGGATGGAATCCCGGCGCTCACGCCATGGCTGCGGCGCGCTGAGGGTTCCGGCGAATATTGTGGAACTTTGCCGCCCGCTGGCATTAGAATTCAGCAGACCGTTCACGCTCCGGGAGCGCAGGCCGTGCCTACTGCGTCACTTTCCACCCGCTGGCACAGTAACTCACCACAGTCCAATTGATTTGGGTCCCCCATGACCTTGCCAGGATACATCCTGCAGCGGCTGCTGCCCCTGGTCATCGCGATGCTGATGACCATGGTCTGCCCGGCATCCCCCTGGGCGGCGCCGGTATATACGGTGATCGCGGGAAGCTCGGAGCCCGGCACGGCGAAGTTTCTCGCAGATCTGAGCCGCATCTGGCGTTTGATGCACACTCCCACGGCCGACCGGCTGGCCGTGATTACAGTCGACCGGCCCGGTCTGCGCCTGCAGCGGCTCAGCCGCGGCCGGGGGCATTTTGCGGTGATTGACACCGCGGTGGCTGCCAGGGAGTTGGCGAACCACGAGGGCCTGGCCGCGGTTGCCCTGCTCTGGCCCGGCTACCTGCACGCCATCGCCTCCTCCGGGGGGCCGCCGGTGCTGCGGCTTCCGCTTTCCGCTGAATTGTCCATCGCCGAAAACGCCCGCTATGTTTACGAAGGCTTGATGGAGTGGAGCGAAGGCAGGCCCGAGCAGCAGGAGTTGCTCAGGCTCGTCCCCGGCGGACCGGAATTGCTGGACCGGAAGAACAGTGGCGGCACGCTGTCCGACCAGCAGACGGACCAGTCCGGCCAGGCGGTGCGCGAGCGCGGCGATTCGGAGTTGCCGGCTCAGGAGCAGGACCGGTCTGGGCTGCTGTTGTTTACCGCGCCCGCGCCTCTGGCGCGGGTTGTGCGGGTGATGGAGGAGGACCCTTCCTTGCGGCTGGTGCCGGTGGCGGGGAACCTGGTCGAGGAACTGCGGCTGCGCTTTCCATGGCTCCAGACGGAAACCCTGCCGCGTGGCGCCTATCCGGGCATGAATAGCAGACTGGTGCTGCCCGTGCGGTATCAGCTGATTGTCGGCCGCAGGGACCTGGCGCCGGCCACGGTGGAGAAGATGCTGGTCAGCATATACCGGCGCAAGGGAGCCGCGGCGCCGATCAATCCTCTGTTCTCCATGCTAAACGAAAAGCTGAACGCGATATTCACCGAACTCTTTCCCTACCATCCCGTGACCGCCGATTTCCTGGGCTTTGCCCCGCGCACACGCTGATTTTTCCTCGGAGTGATCTGCCATGCATCCGGCCGTGTTCATGGGAAGTCCAGAGTTCGCCCTGCCCAGCCTGCGGGCGTTGGCCTCCCATTCCGCCTGCCGGATCACCGGCGTTTTCACCCAGCCGGACAGGCCCTTCGGACGGGGCCGCAAAGCACGCCCCAGTCCTGTGCGGGCGGAGGCCGAAGCGCTGGACTTGCCTGTGTTTACGCCGGAGCGCATCGGTGGAGAGGAAGGGCTGGCTCTGTTAACGGAAGCGGGGCCGGAAATTGTGATTGTATGTGCCTATGGTCAGATCTTCCCGGAACGGGTGCTGTCTCTCCCGCCGGGCGGCGCATACAATCTTCATTTTTCGCTGCTGCCCAGATGGCGCGGCGCCAGTCCGGTGCAGGCCGCCATTCTGGCTGGAGACCGCGAGACGGGAGTTTCCATGCAACGGATAGTGCGCGAACTTGACGCGGGGCCCGTCGTGGTGGAAAGCACGCCCCTGCCCATCTCGGCCCAGGACACGGCCCAATCCCTGGGCGAACGGCTGGCCGAGGCTTCCGGCAGGCTGCTGGCCTCCGCGCTGCCGCTGCTGCTGGAGGGCAATCCGCCGCTGCTGGAGCAGGAGCCCTCCCTGGTCACCCATTGCCGCACCATACCCAAGGCAGCCGGGGCGGTGGACTGGCAGGTGGAATCGGCGCGGATGATCGAGCGCAAGATTCGCGCATACACTCCTTGGCCCGGATGTTTTACTTATCTCGGCGGGCGGCGGCTGGGGCTGGTCAAGCTGGAGCTGGCCGGTGCGCCAGATCAAGTTGCGGCCGGCGGCGAGCCCCCCGGCACCTTGCTGCCGGGGGGCTTGGTGCGCAGCCAAGCGGGCTACGTGCGGCTGCTGGAAGTAAAGCCGGAAGGCAGGGGCGCAATGCCCTTGCAGGCATTCCTCAATGGCGCGCCCGATGCGCTGGGCCGCATCCTGTCCGCCCGGCCCGAGGGAGGTTGAGGGAGAGAGGCATTATTCCTTGACGATGCGGCCATGCCAGGGAGAGTGGTAGTGGTACTTGCCCGGCGTGTGGCTGCTGATGCCGCCGATGACGATGGCAATCGGCAGAATCGCCGGGGCCGAATCGGGAGCGGCCGCCGCGGCCACGAGCAGGAGAGACTTCACCACCACGGCCGGGCCCTTAAACTGGAACAATAAAAATCCCCGGTTTGTACGGCTCGATCCCCACGTACACCATGCCCGTCAGTGCGGTGCCCCGGAAGGCGCCCGGCAAATCCAGCGGGGCGTGGCCCAGCGCCACAACGCCTTTGAGCAGCGCTATGGCAATCAAATGCGCGGTGCGCACGGAAATACGCGCCAAGCGCTGTCTCCTGAACTCGCGCCGGGGAGAGGGAAACGGAATCGATGGTGTCTTGGGTCTGTGCCGCCGCTGATTGGCCGAATCCACCGGCGCATTTC
>JAPUIH010000254.1 GCA_027297205.1 SAR324 cluster bacterium
TACGGCGCTACGGGATTGAGAATGCGGGGCGGCACACCGCCTTGGGAGATGCGCTGATGACCGCGGAACTGTTCCTCAAACTGCTGGCGCAACTGGAGCGGCGGGGCATGACCCAACTCGGCGAAGTGTTGGACGCTTCGCGCAAAACCCCCCTGGCCCGCATCAGTTTCTGACGGCGCGGCTCCCGCCCTTGCTTTGGCGCTTGATATTTCCCTCGGATTTTTCCGGATCGGCCAGGTAGGCGCGCAGGCCGTCCCTGTGCGCGGCCGGGACGCGCATGGGGCGTCCGCGTTCGTTGAGGAACAGCGCTTCCACCCAAGCCTCAAGTATCAGCTCCCCCAGCCTCAGTATACGCTGGTGCAACTCGACGCGCACGCCGCTGAGCCTGGAAATGCTCAGTTCCACCTGAAACCGATCCTGGGAGCGCAGCGGGGCGCGGAAGCGGATATTGATGCCCGCCAGCGTCAATGCCTGTCCCGAGGCCGCCAGGGCGGCGGGGCCGACGCCTATCGACAGCATAAACTCATGCCGGGTATGTTCCAGGTAATTGAGGTAGACCGCGTTGTTGACCACACCGTACTGGTCCAACTCGTAGTCTCGTACCTGGAAATCGAGAGAAAAGGATTTACCCATTACGCTTGCAGGTCCCTAGATAAAACTGAGCCGCGCGGCCCCGTTCCCGGCCGGCGCTAGCCGCACATGCTGGCCTAATGGCAGAGCCAGGTTGGGTGCGCCATGGCCGGCGGGCAGGCCCGTCACCACGGGAAAGGGCGCCTCGGCAAACAGATCAAGCCATACCTCGCGCAGCAGTCCCGGCGGATCCTCATCGCAGTCCGTGAACTGGCCTAACACGATTCCACCCAGCGCCTCGAACTTTCCCGCCGTGCGCAGATGAGTCAGCATGCGGTCTATCCGGTAGGGCGCCTCGTTGACATCTTCCAGAAATAGCAGCGCGCCGCGGGTGTCGATCTCCCAAGGCGTGCCCAGGGTGGTGACCAGCACCGCCAGGGACCCGCCCAGCAGGGGGCCTGACACGGCCTCTGCCGGCCGGTGGGCCTGAGGCAGGAATTGCAGGTCAAAGGCGGGCATATCTTGCGGGCGAAACAGCGCCTGCCGCAAGGCATCCAGTTCTGTCTGTTGGGGCGGTGTGCGGGCCAATGCGGGGGCCGCCAGGCAAGGACCGTGAATCACGGAGATGCCCGCCACTGCGTGCAGATAGGCAAACAGGGCGGTGGCATCGCTGAAGCCCACCACGGCCTTGGGGGCCGCGGCGGCGATTTTCTCCCGCTGCAACAACGGCAGGATACGCGCGGCACCGTAGCCGCCCCGTGTAATGAACAAGCCTTTTATCTCCGGGTCGCAGTAATACCGTTGAAACTGTGCGGCCCGGTGGCTGTCGCTGCCGGCCAGATATAAATGCCGGGCTTCCGGCTCTCCGGCGTTTATCACCTGCAGTCCCCACGCCGCCAGGGTTTTCGCCGCGGCCTTTGGCATATGGGCCGCGCTGTCCCCCTGGTGGCTGCTGGGGGAGATCATGGCCACCGCATCTCCCTCCCGCAATGCCGGTGGCCTGCGCAGCGGGCTTTGCCGGGCTGCCGAGCTGCTGCGCGCATCGGCGGGTGAACCGCTCATGGTGTGCCGGCCAGCCTTGGATGGGCCAGCAAATAGGTGAGGCCGCTGCGCTTGTGCGACTCCAGGGTGAAATCATGCAACGCCGCGGGAAGCAGGCATGCATCTCCGGCCGCCAGAGGTGTCTCATCTCCGTTCGCCAGCAACAGCCGCCCTTTCCCTGCGGAGACGAATAGCAGGCAGTAGGCCGGTTCCGTCTTGCGGGGATGCGCCAGTCGCACCCCGGAAGCGAGGCGGGTGCGCAGCACCTGGAATTGAGGAAAATCCACCACCTGGTCTCTCTGCACACCCGTTTCCGGGGAGATCACGGGTACTGTGGCCGGAGGGGTGTAGGGCGTCTTCTGCATCAATTGCAAGGCGCGATCGGTATCCCAATGGGGCTGGGTGACGACCTTCTGGGCGAACATGGCGATCAAGCGCTCATAAGTGGGTGTCTGGAACTCCACCACTTTCACCCCATGCTGAAGAGAGTGCAGCACGCCGGGCGGAAGACAGGCCACGTCCCCCAGTTTGAGGGGATGGCGGCCAATGAAGGCTTCGGCTTGCGCCCGCAGTTTCTTCTCTTTTTTGATCAGATTCGCAGGCAGGGCCGCGAGCGCTTTTTGGCGTGCCCCTGGGTCGTCTTCCGCGGAGGCGCTGCGCTTCCGCCTGGAGAGGGCCTCGTCCGCGAGGGCGTCGATTTCCCGCCGCAGCTTCTCATAGACCCTTATTTTTTCGCGCAAATCGCCGACCATGGCTGCTTCCGCGCCGGCGCCGTGACGCTTTCTGTAGCGGGCCAGCACCCGCGCGTCCAGGCCCGCGAGCAGGCAGCCGGTACCATCGGGCCATGCATTGCTGTCAATTTCGAGCACCAGGTAGGTCTCCCACTTCTCCTCGTGCACTTCCAGATACAGGTCGCCCAATACTTCCTCATGGCGAGGTTCAAGGGTTTTCAGCAGGATCGGCTCTCCTTCCGCCTCTCCCATCAGAGGCCACGGAAACATGGCCAGGGCATAGGGCAATTCTGTGCTGCCCGAGGGCGAGCGTACGCGGGAAACTCCGCGCTTTTCAATTCCGGTGTACCAGCCCTCCCGGCCCCAGGGCTTGTCCACGAAATGGGTCTCCAGCCACAAGGGCGCCGCGCTGGAGATGATCGCTGCCTCTACTTGCCAAGCCGCCCAATCCACCAGCCCCAGGGGGTCTTTCTGAAACTGGGCGATCAGGCTTTGCTGCTCCAGCCCACCGCCGGTGGTGCTGATCCCCCGGTAGACTCCACCCTCCGGATCACGCGCCCAATGCACGAGCTCCTGGTAGGACACTGTCTCGCCTGATTCGCGCCAGGCTTCCTTGCGTTTCCGTTCCACAAGCAGGAAGACCTGCTCGGCGCCCCGGTCGTCCAGGTAGGGCATGAGACCGCGCAATAACCGTCCCGTGGCCGGTTCGGTGCCGAGGCCACTCATGGTCATAAACAAGCTGTCAAGCGGCCCGTGTACCGTATCCGCGGGTGGAGTAGGGCTGAGCGCCGGAGTGCCTGGGGAGGTTGCCATTGCCTAACGCGCTATCGGGTGGTTGCGGACATAATAGGGACGGTCAACGGGGAGGGGACAATTGCCGCCGCGGAAGGTTGAGCCGTTCTTCCCTGTGGTGCTGGCAAATTTGAATTCGCGAAATGGCATGCCTAACAGGTAACGAAGTGTTGATATAGTGCAATCATAAAAGTAATTAGTAAAGTCTGACGGCCCCTAAGAGCAGTGGAGTGCCGAGCACAGCAAAATAAAAATATGCGGATTCTATGAGCAATTTCAAGCAGTGGAATGTGGACGATTCCGAAGCCCTGTACAATATCCAAGGGTGGGGACTGGGTTATTTCGAAGTTAACGGCAAAGGTCACCTCGCCGCCTGCCCAGGCGGCGAGAAGCAGGGCAGTATCGATGTCCTCGAGCTGGTGGAAGACGCGGCCTCGCAGGGTCTGCAACCGCCCTTGCTGATTCGATTTTCCGATATCCTTGCCCAGCGCATCGCCATCCTGCGGGAAAGTTTCGCCACCGCCATGGCCAGCGAGGACTACCGGGGCGGCTACACCTGTGTATATCCGGTAAAGGTGAACCCGCAGCGCCAAGTGGTGGAAGAAGTGCTGCGCTTTGGTGCCCGGGGAGGAATAGGGCTGGAGGTGGGCTCAAAAAGCGAGTTGTATGTGGCGTTGGCCCTGCTGGAAAAGCCGGGGTCGGTAGTGGTCTGCAACGGTTACAAGGACGCCGCCTATGTGCGGCTCGCGCTGCAAGCGGAGCGGCTGGGCAAAAAAGCCTTTCTGGTGGTGGAAAAGCCCAACGAATTGCAGTTGATCCTGCGTGTCGCGGCGGAGGAGCGGATCACCCCCCGCGTCGGCATCCGTATAAAGCTTGTTACCGCGGGCTCAGGCAGGTGGGAGGATTCGGGGGGAGACCGTTCCAAGTTCGGATTAACGCCCGCCGAATTGGTGCAGGCGGTGGAAACCCTGCGCGAGGCGAACGCCCTGCCCTGGCTGCGGTTGCTGCATTTTCATCTGGGCAGTCAAATCGCCAATATCCGGGCCATTAGGGAAGCCTTGCGCGAAATAGGCCGCTACTACTCGGAAATGCGGGGCATGGGATGCGAAGTGGAGGTTTTGGATATAGGGGGTGGCCTGGGGGTGGACTATGATGGCAGCCGCACAACAAGCGGATTCTCCGTTAACTATGGTGAGCAGGAATATGCCGGGAGCGTCGTGGGCACCCTGGCGGAAATCTGCCGCAAGGACGGCCTGCCTCATCCGCACCTGATCACCGAATCCGGACGGGCGCTTACGGCCCATCACGCCATGCTGGTGGTCAACGTGCTGGAGACCAGTGCTCTGGAAAATGGGATCATCCCCGGCTCCACCGGGGAGGCGGGGCACGAACTGAACGGTAAAATGGAGGCCTGCCTGGAGCGGCTGAGCCCGCAGAGTCTTGCGGCCGACTGGCAGGAGGCGCAATTTCTGCGCGACGAAGGAGGGCGGCAATTCGATATGGGATTGCTGTCCTTGCGGCAGCGGGCGAGGTCGGAGACCGTGTTCTGGAAGATAGCCAGGCGGGTCGAGCGGTTCATGCGCGGGCATCAGCATGCGCCCAGTGAACTTGAGGCGCTGCAAGTGCTTCTGGCGGACAAGTATTTTTGCAATTTTTCTGTGTTTCAGTCCCTGCCCGACGCCTGGGCAATTGGTCAGGAGTTTCCCGTGGTGCCCTTGCAGCGCCTCCAGGAGAGGCCCACGCGGCAGGGGATTTTGCAGGACATTACTGGCGATTCGGACGGCAAGGTCTCCACCTATATCGGAAGCCCGGCACAGAAGCACGTGCTGCCCCTGCACCCGCTGCGCCCTGGGGAGCCTTATTACCTGGGTATATTTCTTACCGGGGCTTATCAGGAAATCCTGGGCGAGCTGCACAATCTATTCGGCGGCACCAGCGTAATTCACGTGGCTCTGAATGGGGACGGTTCGTGGCGCTACGAACAGACCGTGCACGGGGAGAGCATCGCGCGGGTGCTGTCCTATGTGCAGTATCAGCGTGATAACTTGATCGACCGGATTGACCGGCAGGTGCGGGCCGGTGTGGCGGATGGCAGGATCACGCCCGAAGAGGGGCGCGCCATCCACAACATGTTCGAGGCAGGTCTGGACGGGCTGCCCTACCTGGAAGGCGGGCGGGGACGGAGCAGCGCGGGCAGCACAAGGCCAAACCTGAGCGCCGGCTAGCCGATTTTTTTTGCACCCCACACTTGTCCTGCGATCGCGTATGAACGACTTCCCTCCCTTTGGTGGCGGCGATGCCCGCAAAGTGAATTTCGGCGAGGCACGGGCGGCCGTGCTCCCCGTGCCTTATGAGGGTTCGGTCTCCTACGGTGGCGGCACCTCCCAGGGGCCACGAGCCATCGCGGCTGCTTCCGGGCAACTGGAAATGTACGACGAGGAGCTGGACTGGTGCATTGACGAGGCCGGCATATTTACTTTGCCGCCGGTGCAGACCGCTGGCCTGACGCCTGAGCAGGTGATGGCGGCGGTGCACGAGGCGGCCCTCGCTCCCCTCAAGGAGGGCAAGCTGCTCTGCACCCTGGGCGGGGAGCATTCCATCAGCTTTGGTGTGTTTACCGCCCTGCGGGAGGCGAAGGCACGCCCCTTTTCCATCCTGCAAATCGATGCCCACGCCGATTTACGGCAATCCTACCA